>JAEZGU010000291.1 GCA_023416855.1 Bacillota bacterium | reverse complement strand
CTATAGTGCTTATGTTATTAAGCAATCTATTAAAACCACAAATATTTACAAGCAATGATATCACTAAAATATTAAGTAAGCATATTAAACAACTCAAAGCTTTAAAGCTACCTAAGGTTTTACATTATAACAAAATAAAACAAATATTTATTAATGAGCATGATAAGAATGGTTATAATTTAATCGGTTTCGGTCTTGCCTTTATAGTATATCCTTTCATTACCGGAAATGGCAGCTTTCAAAACTCCGGAGTAAGTCTCCTTATAGCAATATTTTTATATAAGGAATTGAAAAAACAAAGAAGTCATATTATTACTATTGTGAATTCTATTCTAAGAAAATTTAAGAAAATACAAATAAGCAGGGAAAATATCAAAAAAATTATCAATGGTAATGCTTTAGGTTTTTCTTGCACAGTAGTTTATTCAATTTTTAATCAAAATAATATATTGCCATATTCCTTTGGAATTATAATAATAATTGTTGGATTTTTTAAATTAATTAAAGCTACTAAACTGAAAGTTGAGGTAGCATAAATGAAAAAGAATAAAAGTATAAGAATTATAAAAAGAATATTTTGCACAACATTTGCCATGTTTTTAATTATATCTAATTTTTCATTAGTCTTTGCCAATTTTATTTATGATAGCTCAATGCAATTAACAGAAGACTTTAGCTTCAGTGAACATCGTAGCATCAAAATGGCTAAAATTAGCGAAATTGAAGAATTCAATCTTTATGGAGCTGAGTTGAACGATATAGAAAACATAGTATTGGACAGAAAAACAAAGAAAAGCTTTACTGCACTTAATACCTCAAATTTATACAATCGCATGCTACATACTGTTGGTGAAATAAAATGGGATAGTATCGGTAATTCTTACAGCTATGATCAAAAAATTAACATCAACGGTGTAGAATATAACACAACCTTAATAAAAGAAGAAATTGAATTTACAGATTTAGTGCTTAAAGCAAAACACTTAGCTTCAGGTAGATTTAGTTATATAGGAGAATATCAATTAAGATCTACTGCAAAAAAATCAGAAACTGCTAAAATGATTGTTACTGTTGAAGGCGATGTATATGATTATTATTATGTATATACTGATTTTAAAGAAAATAAAACATTGAATTTTGGGTTAAATTTAATTGCTGATAACAATGTAGCTAAAATCGATATAAATGAAAAAATACAAGAACTACCCTTTGCAAATAATGCTAATGAATTTTCTACAGATGATTTAGGTAAAATAACTATTCGTTTTATTGCGCCGATTGATATTGCAGAATTTATAAGCGAGCAAAGCTCAGCAACACCTAAAAAAGTTATTGTTGCTGTTGTTGCTTCAATTATAATAGCTACAACGGGTAGCGTTGCATTAAGCAGCTTAAGTGCTAATAAAGGAGATTCATTAGACTTAGGTGAAGAAACTAATAATTTTGAAGATTTTGATGAAAAGAACTTAAATGATAAAATCAGTCATACTATGATTATAAATAACAATAAAACTCTGCCCATATTATGCAATTCAAAAGGAGCTGTAGTAAATATTCCTATACACATTAAAGATGGAGAAAACTTAACTTGGGATTATTTTGTAATACCTTGTGCTCCTGGAGGTTTAGAATCATTTACAACTACAGTTATAAATCCTTTTGGCGATAATTCAGCTGATTTGCTATTATCATTTACCGGAAACAAACTTGAAGAAAACAGCATGCAAATTACATGTAAAATATATGCTACTGCTAAGTCATATGATAAAGAATATAAAGCACATGGCATAGCGGAATTTACATTATATAATTTAGGATTACATGCTAAAATTAAAAACATGGATAAGAACATTACAAAAGACAATTTAGTGGTTACCTATGTAAAAGATAGCAAATTTAAAGGAATTGCAGAAATAATCAAAATAAAAAACAAAGAATTTGCAATTGAATTTGCAGAAAAAACCGAGTCACAAACAATAGCATTAATTACTGCTAATAAATCTGAATATGGAAGCATCGTAATAACAAAAGATATCACAAAAAATTAATATAATAGCCAAATCAATTAGATTTGGCTATTATTAATTTAACTAAATTTAATTTACCCACAACTTATCTTTATTATCTTTTAACAATGCTTTTGTTTTTTCAACAGATAAATTATAGCTTTGCCAGTTAAATTCTATGTCGCTGTAATAATTATACTTATCTTGGAGATAGTTTCTTGCCTGATATTTTACTATAAATTCAACATCCTCATCAACCAATCTCATGATTTCAGGGGCTGCATCTACTGATAACGTAGTTAGATAATTCATATCCAACGATTCAGTCTGTCCTGCTAAATACATATCTATATTTCTCTTAGCAATTATTGTATCAATTTTTATAACATTTGTAGTTAAATAAAATCCAATACCTATTACTACATAAACAAACAAAATATTAAAGTTTCGCTTTAAAATATATATAAGTGTTGCTACTAACCCAACAGCCTCAAATATCAAGAATAAATAAACTAAAATCCTTAATCTTGTAAAACCATAAGCACTGTCATAAAGGGACATCCTGTAATAAGAAGAAACCAATAGTATGCCGGTTATAATGCACAAATATATCAGTAGCAATTTTGTGCCTATAGCCCATTTGCTTTTTTCATCATATATTTTCTCTTTTAGTAAAAATGTAGTTAACAATATTAAGCCTATGTTCAAATCACTTAAAAATACTAATTCAAAGAATCCGCGTCTTGCATATTCTGCAAAATTCAACCCATTAGGTAACTCCCCTGCAGAAAACAAATACTTAAACTGGATAACCATAAATATTGTATAGATAGACAGTATGGAGACCAACAAAATATTTAAAATTACTATATCACCCTTGATCTTAAATGGATTAGTATTTATAGTAATTATTTTTTCTAACCCATTATGCTTTTCCTCAAATATAGAATATAATTGGCCAAATAAATACAATCCAACAACTGTTCCTATAATTAACTTAAAAATATTGAAAACTTCAAACAATTTATCAAGCCACAACACATAGTTGTTAAAGCTGTTTCTAAATACCATATCAGCAGAAGAAAGCATTAAAATTAGAAACACTACACTTGGTACAGAAATTAAAATTCCTATTAAAATTCTCTTTATAAGTAGGTTCTTCTCTTTATCTGTTGACCTTTCAGCATACCATTTAAACGGTACAACAAAATGTATCATTGGTGCAAACACATTAAAAATAACTATCAATATATCCTTGTAATTTATACTTTTTAAAACAAAGCCTCCACTCAGCGTAAGAGTCATAACACTATATAAACCAACATTAACTAAAAAATTAAGGGGACCCCATAAGTCATATGCACTTATGAGACTATTTAATGTTATTATAAAAATTGGTAGCATCCACAATAAACCTTTAATATTTGCAACTTCATTTCTATTCTTAACTACTAAGTAAATTGATACGAATTGAATCAACATAAACAATGGTATACTTATACCCGGGTTATTAGTCAATATTAATATAATAAATGTAACTGCAGATAAAACTGCATAAAACGATAATTTAATCTTCATCCTGCTTTCCATCTTCACCCTCCACATACTCAATAATATCACCAGGTTGACAATTTAACGCTTTGCAAATTTCATCCAAAGTTGATAAACGAATTGCTTTAGCTTTATTGTTTTTCAATATAGAAAGATTAGCAGGTGTTATATTTATTTTTTCAGCTAACTCCATTAGCCCTATTTTTCTCTTAGCCATCATCACATCAAGCTGTATTATAATCGCCATAACTACCTCCCTACACCGTTAAGTCATTTTCATCTTTATAGTAAATGGATTGTTTGAACAAGTCCTTTAAAGTTAAACACAACAGACATCCAACAATAAATATTGCTATTATTACTATAGTTGAAATGGTTGGCATAAAAATCATTTTAATTATGTAAATACATGAAATAGCCAAACATGACATAGCAATTTTCCTAAGACATGCAACATTAGCGTGTATAAAAGGATTTCCATTTAATAATGTTTTAAATATTACTTTCAATTGCCATAAAATATAAACACAACAAATACCTGAAGCTAATAGTATTGCTTTAACAAATATTGCAGCTTGGTTCGCCACTCCAAAATAATACCATAACAATCTTGATGAAAAAGGAATATACGCACATGTTAAAATTCCTGCAAAAAATAAAATGTCGATACAAATTTTAGTCATATAATGTATAATGCTTTTTTGATACATAACTGCCTCCAATAGTTATTTATAATCATAATTATATCAAGATTTTTACATAAGTCAATAATTATTTATTGTTTTACGATAATATTTTATTGAATTGAGCAAAACAAAAACCCTGCATTTTTCTTGCAGGGTTTTATTTATTTATATTAAATCATTTATTAAAGAAATTTTGGCTGTTGTATCTCCATCTTGATAATATTGATGAGCTTTAGCTATTTCAGAAAATACAAATTCATTTTCATCCCTATAAATAGTTAAATCACCCGCCTCAATAAGCTTTCTCATTTCATTTAAGGTGTTTCCTATTTCATACCTATGTTCATTGTTTATAATAGGTAATACAATATAAATTGTTTTAAAGGTTATCGATTTGTGGTGAATAAGAGTTAAATCCAATGTCACTCTTGAATTGGTTGTTAATACAAGTCCTTCAGGCTTTACTGCCCTAAAACTATTAAACAAATTTTCACATCCTATAGTATCAAAGACTACATCAAAGCCTTTACCATCTGTGAATTCTTTAACATATTCGTCCACACTGACTTTCTTATAATTTATTACATGGTCCGCTCCAAGATGTTCTGCTATATCTGCTTTTTCATCACTTGAAACTGTAGCATAAACCTTAGCATTCAACATTTTAGCAAACTGAACCGCCATATGCCCAACTCCACCTGCCGCTCCATGAATTAAGACTTTATCATTAGCCTTAATATTAGATTTCTCCATAATTGCTTTATACGCAGTGATGCCTACCAATGGAAACAATGCTGCAGTTTTAAAATCTAAATTGCTTGGTTTCATACACAAGAGCTCTTCATCGACTATTGCATATTCTGCTAAAGCTCCACATTCATTCTTAATACCACCCATGAAACCAAAAACTTCATTTCCGGGAGTATACATTTCAACATTTTCCCCGACTTCAATAACAATTCCTGAAAAATCAGCATTTAACACTGCAGGAAACGGTGGAGCTATTTCAGGTAAAAGACCTGACCTTAATTTCACTTCAAATGGGTTAAGGCTGCTTGCCATAACTCTGACCAACACATATCCGGGTTTTAGTTCCGGTTTTGGTATATCTAATAGCTCAAATACTTCGGGTCCTCCATACTTATTAATTACCATTGCTTTCATCGCATCACTCTCCTTTTAAATATTATATAATGCTTATACCCAAAATATATTTGCTAATCAATTTTTTTGTTATATAAATAAAAAACTATGTAATTTATAAATAATACAGCTTTGATACTATAACATTTTAAAACCGGCGGTCACTCAAAATGACCGTTTTTTTATATTGTCAGTTTAATGTATTGATTTTATTTTTTTTATATAATATAGTTAGATTGTACAGTAAAACAATTTTATGATTGCTGAAAGGAGTATAATATATGTTGTTATTTAGAATGGGACCACGTTATTTATTTTTAAGAAGTAAAAAAATCGATGAAATTACTAACTTTTTAGTGGAAAACCTCAATGGGGAAGTTACAGACTTCGAGCATGGAATGGAAAAGTCATCAGAACACAGTTCTCTTTGCTTCATAACAGATATTAGCCATGAAAAAACCTATATAGAAGATGCAAAAAAAATTGTACTTGTAAATGATGGTTCTTCAGCAATACTCTCTTCATTTATCAATAATCAAGCAAGCGATCTTATACATAAAATTGATATGGGACCAACATCAATTGTTGTACGTACTGCAGGTGATGAACTTAAGCTAATAAATAAACTTAAAGAAATTTTTGAGGGCAAAGAAGTTGATTGGTTAGATGGAATAGGTATAGGAGAAAAGAATGATACTATCATAGCATTTACAAATAAGGTGCTTACAGGTCCGGTTTCTGAATTTATGGATACTAAGCTACTAATCCCACAGCCTGCCCGTATGGTTCAAGCAAGTCTTCGATTAGAGGGATTAAGATATATTACTCAAAGCTTAAATGATAGCCAGTGGTATGAGCTTAGAATTAACATATATGATTCTTACGGTAAATATAAGGAACACTACGATAGACTGATGTTTGTATTATCCAAGTTAGAAGTAGGCATGATTTTAGGGGAAAGCTGGACCAAGGACTTTGCTGTGATGCTTTACTCAGTATTGACTTATCAAATAAGATTGTTTACTTTTAATACACCTGAAGAAATCAAAAAAATTCTTATGGCATTAGAATATACAATGGATGGTAACAGATTAGTTGATTTTGACTTATACTATAAAAACAAAAAGATTTACTGGAGCGATGTTACCAAACCACAGAAAAAAGTTACCAAACCTAATGAATCAATTAAATATAGACAAAGCTTATATGAAAAACTAAAACCGGAAGATATAAAAACATTAGAAGAAATGGAGAAACCACTTATTCATTAATCAAATACATATAGGTAGGAAATATGAGAAAATTAAATGATATAAAAACACAAAAGCGGATAGCATTAATAGCTCACGATGGAAAAAAAGTACAACTTTTGAAGTGGGTAAAAGAAAACAAAGAAGAATTGTCAAAGCATTACCTATGCGGTACAGGTACTACAGTAAGAATGATAGTAGAAGAAACATCACTGCCAATCAAAGCATTTGAAAGCGGTCCATTAGGTGGAGATCAACAAATAGGAGCATCTATTGTAGAAGGTACAGTTGATTTTATGATATTCTTTTGGGACCCTCTATCATCACAGCCTCATGACCCTGATGTAAAAGCTCTGTTAAGAATATCAGCCCTTTACGACATCCCTGTTGCTACAAATAAATCAACAGCAGACTTTCTGTTAAATTCAAGCTACATGAACACCGAATATATACGAGATAAAGATGAAGACGGTTCTGTATGATACAGAACCGTTTCTATATTATTTAATTACGTGTCCAAGAAGCAACATACTCCCAATCTTTAGGCCAATCTACATCTAAGTATTCTTGCCAACTTCCTTTTATACCTAACTCATTTAATGTTAAATCAAAGTGGCATTTAGCTATACCCATATCATTCAATTGCAAGTCATATCCAATTACACCATAGCCCTTAGTCCTACATAATAAGAAATGAAACTTATTATCATCCTTTATGATTCTCCAAGGCTGTTTGTTGGAAGCAGAAGGACCTAATCTTACCATTTCAAGAGGTATTTTATACTCTCCCGCTTCGTCCTCAGTTAATGGCTGCATATTTTTATGAAAAAACAACTCGCTCCATGCTTTTCTCTTGTCAGCTCCAACAGTCGCTCTCATTGCTGTCTCAAAGACACGTTTTTTATCCTTTTTATAGCCAATAGGAGAAATAATAGGAATAAACTCATTATCCTTTAAACCTGATAATTCTTTAAAGTTCTCCTTACTGAACGTTCCTCCCAACCAACAGGTCTGAATTCCCATATCAGTAGCAAACAACACTATTTTTTCAAATACATTGCCAAACTCAAAAGCACCATTTTCATCCTTATCCATGATACCAACTACATAAGAATTAGCTCCTTGAATAAAACCATAGGTTCCTAATTTCTTAGCTTCATCTTTTCCCGTCCCTAAATTTGAAACAATTTTAAACCTTGCTTTAATTTCAATTTCGTTGTTCACTTCATCTAAATAGGATTCAAATTTCTTAAAATCTCCTTCTTCCAGAGCTCTGCCATCATAAGTCCTTGTAGACTTTCTTTCCTCAATTAAATCAATTACTGATTTTTTAAATTCCATAATACTCCTTTTTAATACAATATAAAATATATACTTATTTTACCAAACAAAAAGTTTGTATTCAATTAAATAATAAAAAAACGGTCTTTTAAATATAAAAACCGTTTTTAATACCAAATTATTTATTAAAAATGCTCCCCATTTTCATAGTACTTACTATGTTCAAGAGGATAAAATACTACATCAACATTTTTGTATCCAATAGAATTTACATGCTTAGTAATTATTTTTGCTGCCTTGTCCTGAATATCTTGTCCCCTATCAAACCATAAGACATCTACCATCTGTGGACCCCCAACAAACTTACCATCCATAATAAATTTTGATTGCACTAATTCAATGCTAAAATAATCTCTTGGACACTGAATCAACTCCTGTAGCTCATCAATTAACTGCTTGCTAATAGTTAAAGCTTTCTTTCCATCTATTGCTTTTAATCTTAACGCCGGCATACTAACCCCTTATTTCTTGATTTTTTATTCTTATTTTATCATATTTTTTTCTATTTAAAAAGCCTCATATATCTTCCTTTACCTTCAAATTTAATCAACCCTAAATCTCTCAATTGTTGTAGTATTTGTCTTATTTTCGCTTCAATATAATTATTGTTAGGATGTAAGATATTCAGTTCAGAAATATATGCTTTAAAATCTTTAAGTGTAAAATAATTATCTGGAAATCTTACAATTATATCAAAAACATCTTTTTTCCATCCAACTAAATTTGGAGAAGCTTTAATAATATCATAAGAATAAACTTCATCACTTTCTAACTCATAATTCGGCAACTTAATTCTTGTTTCTTTGGGAATCGAATTAAGTAACTGTTGAATTTCATCCAAGTTTCTTAGCTTTAATTTACCAGTAATATCATCCTTGCACATTTTTATAAAGTCAAAATTAGCAGTATTAATTAAATCTCTATCATCAGAAATAAATCCATATTCCTTATTTATCTTTAAACCAGCTTCAGTTAAATTAGCAGACGTAACAATTAATTTACTATCATCAAAAATATAAATCTTTGCATGAAGCATTGGATAATTAAATATATTCCCATTTGAACTCAAAATTTTAAATAGTGCCTCGACATCTAAAACCTTTCTATAGAAACTAATAAGTTTTATATTGGTTATAGTTGTAATGTTTACATTTTGCTTTTTATATGTAAGAATATCATCTACAATACTTGTTTTAATAAAAGGTGCACATATTTTTATTTCCTTCTCTGTATTTTCAACTAAATTCATAAAAATATCATAAATACTATCATTTAAAATATTAATCATACCTTACACCTTCTTATTTATAAATTATTCAACTATGTTAATTACACTTTCTATAAAATCATCTGAATCCAAAACAATTTCTTCATCTTTATACATATCTCCAATGATTTTATACGCTTCTTTTTTGCTATCTGCTTTAATGTTTACTATTTTTTGAAGTATCTCTGTTATTTCAAATTTGTAAGTGTTCAAGCTATACCTTCTTTCTTCTTTCAATTGTTATCCATATACTATTTATACCTCTTTCAAAGGTAAAATCAATAAATCGGTTGTTATACATATGTCAACATAAAGTATTAGACAGCAATATATTAAGTGTTTCAATGCATAATACTTGTGTCAATAATTCTGTGAATTTACCTTTCGTACTAATTGACAATATAACTTTCATAACATATATATCCTTCAAATTATTTTGTCATGTTTCTTGCGTATCTAGGATGCTGAAATATAAATATTTGACTTTTTCTTTTAAATAACCACCTCTTTGTATTTATTCTTTGCTCGGCTAACAATACATCATCATATTTTATATATTTCTCATAATTATTTTTATCTGTTGCTACTAAATATTCATTATTGAACAAATCACTTATTAACATTTTTACTTTATTCTCATCTGTTTCGTATTGTTTAATTAATATCCTAAATTTATTAAGTTCAATCCTATCAGTAAATCTAAGGTGCAAATCTTCTATTATTTCACGTATGTAAGGATATTCTGCACTCATCTCTGCAATTAAATTCTGATATAAATAATTTGAATAGTAATTTAAAGAATATTGATAATCCAACATATTTACTTTACTACGCGAATTGTTACAAGCAGATTCAAACATTTTCCCAAAGTATATAATCACATCTCTAGGTCGAGGCAAACATGCACTTAACACCATTTCCATAATATCTTCTTTCTTAAAATCAAAATAATCCTTCCAAATAAAGTCGATAGATTCTTCCGTATTCAATTCTAGAACGTGTTGTACTCTTCTTTCAATCATTCTTCTTAGTAGGTCCCTACAAGAAGCCCATTCAACTTCATGTGAACTTATTGTAAGTTTATCAGGCTCTCTTGATTTTTTTAAAACATAATTATAAATATCAAGCCTTAAAAATACTATTACTGAAGATTCAATTTTGTTATTTTTTTTCCGATTTAATTCCTGCTGAATCTTTCCTGATACCTCTAATAAGGATAAAATCATTTCGGTTTGAATAGATAAATCCGATTCTGAATCCCAAGCCTTATCAAGATTATCAGTCAATATAGCTAACTTTAGATACTTTGTATCTTTAAAATACTCTTTAATCAACATATTCATTGGTATTAATAAAGAAATGTTACATTTTTCTATTAAATTTGCCATACGAGCTTCGCTATTTTCAATCTCAACATATAATTTTTTTAAATATCCCAAAAAATCTTGGTTTAATTTCTCTGAATTACATGTATAGAATTCAATTATATCATTTTCATTTTTGCTGTATTCAATTCTCTTCTTTTTTAAAATTCTATAATACAATTCAGTTAGTAACTTTGAATATAGAACATACTTCCAAACAGTATGAAACAAACTTTTTTTACTAGCTACGTCATTATATAATTTTGTTACTTGTATGTTTTCAATTAATTCTGTTGATTCAGGCTTAAGTCCTAATAGTACTGTATCAGGCTGATTTTTAAAATAATTAAACAATTTAATATATAATGCAGTCTTACCTGATCCCTTTCTGCCATAAAATATTGATAGCCTGCTACTTATAGCCTTAAAATAGGAATCAGTCTCAATAAAATAATTCAACAGATCATCTCTTTCGTCTTCTGCAACAGAATATCCTATCCCTAATTTTAATAAATTTAGTTCTTTGTCTTCTTCAATTTTTCTATTTATGTTGCTATTATTTTTTATACTTTTATTAAGCCAATTTTTAATTTGTTCAACACAATTTTCTGCTGAATGATATTCTATTAATAAATCATTATAATCTATAGGTGGGCAGTAGGGTTTTGGTGCTATAAAAAGAACTTTTTTACCCAATGCATACCCCAACCCTGCATAGAATGAATTTATCGAATTATCAAGCAGATAATTGTTTCTATTAGATGATGATAAATGTATAATTAGATTTTTACACTTATTTATAGAATTCAAATACCACTCCAATGGTTCGTATGCTATTTCTGAACTATCATCGCAAATTTGAGTATATTTAGAGTTTTTAATGAAATTTATTGTGTCCATTTCTGCTTGACTATTAGCACTGCTTTTTATGTAAAATATATCTATATTATCTTTCGAATCAATTGATAATTTATCTAATTGATCAAGCAAAATAAGGTCTTTATCCACTACTTTATTAAATGCTCCTTTTAAATCTTCAGCATTGCTAAAGGAGGTATAACCTATACCTCTTAAAAAGTTAATCTTTTGATAATTTTCACATGCTCCTTTTATACGACTATTAAGCATAATAAATAATGGTTTTCTTTTACCAACTGCTTACCCTAATTCAAAATATACATTCTGATTTAAATATGTTAAATCACATGCAAAAATTTCAGCTTTATCTATTTCTTCAAGGATTTGCTTATTAATTAGTTTACCATTTATCCTCATCCTTTCCCATGTAATTGCCTTACTACCTAAGTGTCTTACAAAACTATGTATAGCATCTACATTATCACAATTTTCACTCTTTTCTACACTTTGATATGCAAAAAAATATGTTCCTATAGTAGTATTTAACTTTTTTTTATTTTTTTTTCTTTTTGCCATATTATTTCCTCCATATAGCAATAACTTTCTAATAATATATAAACCATTCTTAACTTACCCCACCATCACATTACCGCTTGCCTTTTTCTTAATGAATTCAGGTATCTTATTATCTAACTTCCAGATGATACTCATAGGTTTACTGCCTTTATAACTAACAAATTTAGCTGTTCCAAGGCAATAATATGGTTCTGTTATTCCATTTATCTTTTTTCTTTCTCTTACAAATAACATAACATTACTATCTAATGATTCATGATTAATGTATCTATGTCCTGTTGGAGATGTATCTGATGTTATGCTTTGTGACTGCCAGTGAAAGTATTCATCATCAATGGCATAATCATCATACATCGTTGTTTCAGAATATTCTTTCTCTGATTTGTTTAGTGTTATAAAGAAAATATCTGTTTTTTTATCCTCCAAATACTTAACCCCTTCTCTAAATGATGATTTGTGATCAAGCTTATGCTCTTCAAATGCAGCCAATATCTCCGTCATTGAATACCTACAATGAAGCTTTATTGGGCATTTGTAATCCAAATTTAGATCTTTTTCCTTGAAATCTATGTTTTCTAAATTATATTTTAGGATAGAAATAATCTCATCTAATAAATGATGACAATTTTTAAGTTTATTTATTGCAGTGTACACATCATTGAATCCTGACTTTTTTAAAGTGCCTTGCCATAATTCATAATAGAACATATTTAGCATTAATTTTTTATCTTTTTTTAATGAGTTATAGTGTAATTTATTAGATTGTAATATTGATAAAATAAACTCTATATAATCCTTTGAATTAATATGTAATAATCTTGATATTCCATCAGATTCTTTCTTATATGTATAATAATCAAAATTATCAATTACGCCTGATTCCGAAAGAAGTTGTGTAAAACTACATCTTTTATATATATCTATAAGCTCAACATTATAAAGATCACAAAATTCAACAACATCATACTTGATTCTCTCTTTTGCATAGTCCTTAATTTTTCTTAAAATAAATCTTTTATCATTTGTAACATTTCTTATACTTTCCAAAATATAATCCTTAGCAACTCTTTCAAGCTGTATAAAGCAACCTTTTGGTAAGTTAGGAAATTCATTTTCTATTTCTTTTTCAATAGGATTTACTGTATTACCAATTAAAGCTCTAAGCTTTTGCTCATAGAAGATATAACTTTTATTTGCTTGTCCTACATAATCTAATACTGTTAGACATTCCTTTCCTTCATGCAATCTTAATCCCCTACCTAACTGCTGAAGAAATACTGTTATACTTTCTGTAGGTCTTAGGAATAAAACTGTATCTATCTCAGGTATATCAACACCTTCGTTATACAAATCTACAACAAATATAAAATTTACTTCTTTGTTTGCTAATTTCTTTTTTGCACTTTTTCTTTCTTCATCACTTGAATTTGAAGTCAAATAAATTGAGGGGATACCAACATTATTAAAATACGAACTCATATATTCTGCATGAAGTTTACTTACACAAAATCCTAAAGCTCTTATCTCTTTAACACTTTTTGTATATCTATTAATGCTTTCAATAATTAGATTAGCTCTTTGGTTATTTTTTGTATAAACTTTTTCAAGCTCATTTACGCTATAGCCACCCTTTTTCCATTCAATGTCTTTTAGTGAAACTTCATCTGTAACAGCAAAATAATTAAAAGGACATAATATTTTTCTGCTTATAGCTTCCCCTAATCTAATTTCAGCTGCTATTTTACTATCAAAATACTCGGTAATGTCTTTTCCATCCATACGTTCTGGTGTAGCAGTCATTCCTAATAATATTTTAGGTTTTACGTAATCTAATAATTTTCTATAGCTCGGTGCTGCTGAGTGATGAAATTCGTCTATAATAATAAAATCATAGTAATCTTCTTTAATATTTTCCGTAAATTCTTGGGAATTAAATGTTTGAATTGAAATAAAAAGGTGTTCGATTTGTGTTGGTTCATACCTTCCCACCCACAAGTCGCCAAAATTATGATTTTTCAAGATTCCTCTAAAAGCATCTAAACTTTGTTTTAAAATTTCTTCTCTATGAGCAACAAAAAGAAGCCTATTCTTAGAGTTAGGATTATTTTTTATAAACCTTTTATAATCAAATGCTGAAATTATAGTTTTTCCTGTACCTGTTGCGGCTACAATTAAGTTTTTATACCTATTATGTACTTCACGTTCTGCCTGGAGTTTATCTAAGATTTCTTTTTGATAGGAATATGGTATTATGTCAAAATAGAATTGAGTTTCGTTTCCTATATTATTAATATTGCTATAAGTTAGTGCATTTTTTAGCTTTTTATTATCACTTTCATTATTTTTATCAAACAAATAAAACTCGTTATCGTACCAATATGATTCAAAAGTTGCATTAAATTTATTTATTATATCTTTTGAGGTATATTCTGATATTTTCAAATTCCATTCAAGCCCTGTCGTCAATGCTGAATTTGATAAATTTGATGAACCTATGTATGCAGTTGAAAATCCTGTATTTCTATAGAACATATACGATTTTGAATGAAGTCGCGTTCTTTTTGTATCATAAGATATTTTCACTTCTGTATTAGGAAGTTTAGATAGTTCCATAACTGCCTTATAATCTGTTGCACCCATATATGACGTTGTTATAATTCGTAATTTATGGTCTTGTGTGAAATCTCTTAATGCATCGTAAATTTGAACTAAACCGCTCCATTTAATAAAAGAAACAAGCATATCAATCCTATCTGCCGTATTTATTTCTTTTATTAATTCACTTCCTAATGATGGTTCATTTTTTGCTCCAGTAAATAATGAATTATTAGCAATTGAAGTGATAGGTCTTACTTTATTATTCTTATGTTTGTCAATTAATGAATTATCAAGATTATGTAAGATAGCAAGCAATAATTCGGCATTGTCATTAATAGTAAAATCACTAAAATCATCTAATTTCAGTTCTTCGACAATTAGATTAATAATTTTATTACATATATTAACTTGTTTATTCAATTTATCATCACTGGAAATTTGATTTAAAGACTTGAATAAAATCGTAGACATGTATTTAGAAAGGATAGAACTACTTTCCCCTTTGTCTATATCTTTTTTATCGATGTATATATCTTTATTAGATAGAAACTTCTGCATTTCTTCATCTATAAGCTTATTAATTACAGCTTCATAGAAACCATTATTAAGTGACATACCCCGCACCCCTGCTTTAATATGTTTCTTTAATTTGATAACTGTTATATAATATTACAATTATTATAACATGATATGACAAAATGTGCCAGGAAAACATTTGTTTATTTAAATAATTTAATATAGTTATGTCATGATTGTCTTATAATCCTATAATGTTTAGTTTAAGTGTATTCGGGTATAATCCATTAATACAATCTTATATGAATTGGGATGATATAATGAAAAGAGTTTTGATTATACTATGTATAATAATAATGATTACAGGATGTAATAACATGAATGATAATGTTGATACAAATGAAACAGTTTATAAAAAAATAAGTGCAGAGGAAGCTAAAAGCATTATTGACAACGAAGATGTAATCATTGTTGATGTGCGTACTAAAGGTGAATATGATAGCGGTCATATTGAAAATGCTGTTTTGTTGCCAGTAGCTGAAATTGCTAATAAGGCAGAGGAAGTTCTACCTGACAAAAATGCTAAGATTTTAGTTTATTGTAGAAGTGGAAATAGAAGTGCTACTGCATCAAAGGATTTAATCAAGATGGGTTATACAAATGTGTATGATTTTGGTGGAATTATTGACTGGCCATATGAGATAATAAAATAAACCTCTGATTATTTGTGTAATGGGTTTGGTTTTGAGATACCGATAAATAGGGAATATACGTAAGTGAAGATAATTTATATACCTTTTAGTAGACTGGAAATATAGTCTACTTTTTAGTTGTTGACAATATCGATATTCGATGTTATTCTAAAATTACACAGTATCGATAATCGATGTTTGCGAGGTGATTATATGGCACGAGAAAAATATCAAACTTTAACAGAGCAAATGTTTTACATACTTATTTGTCTAACACAAGAAAGCTGTGGTGTTGACATTATGAAAAAGGTAGAGGAACTTACAAACGGAAGAGTTATCATTGGACCGGGAACTCTATACAGTTTATTGGATAACTTTGTAAAGGAAAAAATTATTATAGAAACTAAAATTGAAAATCGCAAAAAAAACTATGTCATAACAAGCCTTGGTACAGAAATGCTTGAAAAGGAATATCTTCGCGTGACAAAATTAAAAAACGATTATGAATTTTTGGTAATTGGTGGTGAGCAACAGTGAAAGATTCAATCAAAAGAATAATAAATTTTAGATTTGATCGATATGAAGAGACGGAAATCAAATTGGAAAAATTAGCTGCAAAGGGATTATTTCTTGTGGAGTGTGGATCTTTTTTATGGACATTTAGAAAAGGAACACCATGGAAATTAAAATACACTGTAACATTTTTTCCGGAAGGCTCTGTATTCAATCCTGACATTACTGATAATCAACAAACATATTTTGAATATGCAAAGGCTGCTGGTTGGGATTTTGTAACCCAATTTAACCAAATGCAAATTTTTTGCAGTGAAGCTGATAATCCGATTCCATTTGAGACAGATGAAAAAGAAAAATTTGAAAATATCAAAAGATGTATGAAAAAGAGCTTTCTCCCATCTATGATTGTTATGATTTTAATCTTAGCTTTAAATTTGGTTGCACAGTTCAATTCATTTCAACTAAACCCAGTTGATTTTTTGTCTAACCCAAACCGCTTGTTTCCTGTTCTTTTGATTTTAGCGGTTATTATTTACGAATTGTATTCATTGCTCAATTACTTTGCTTGGATTAAACGCTCAGAGAGGTCGATTGCCACTTACGGGGTATGTGCAAAGAATGACACATTGTTCATAGAATTGTTGATATGCTTTTTATGTGTTTTATTTTCGGAATCATCGGTTACTTTTTGATTTACTTAGCCTTCAAAGCAAGCTGGTTTAGTTTAGTACTATTTATCGCACAAATGCCAATTCTGATGGTTGTATATTGGACATCAATCAAATATTTAAAAAATAAAAAAGTGTCTGCTAATATAAATAAATTGATATCAATTACAGTGCTTACAATTGCTACTTTTGCCTATATCGCATTTATTATGATATCAATTATAAAATTTGGATTTAGTATAGATTATGGTTCGACTTATCGAACTGTTGATTGGACTGTAGGCGCTGCATATAGCCATGAGTACAAACTATATAGCGATGAAATTCCTCTCACCTGTGAGGATTTATACGGCCCAATTGACTATAACTATTATTCATATAAAAGCGAGATAGATAGTAGTTTATTTCTTTCCAAAAGTACTTATCGTCAAGATTCACTGCCAGCAAAAGATTCTCCTCCAGAGATAAAATATGAAATTATAGAACCTCAATTTAAATTCGTTTATCGCATTGCAAAGGAGCATCTACTTGAAATACCTGAGTGGCGAGACAATAATAGCTTTGAGCCCATTGATAACAAACTTTTCAATACAGTAGAAGCTTATCAACGCTATTATGATAAAACTCCGACAGGTGAATATATCTTGTTTTTTGAGAATAAAATTATTGTACTGGACATGGAGAAACCACCAACCACAAAACAAATTGCTATTATTATGGAAAAGTTGGGAATTTAACAAGGATATATTGAATGCATTAACATTATAAAATAGCACACCATATCAATTGTTTGATAAAAATAACCTCTGATAATTCAGAGGTTATTTGAGTGAGATTCTTATTTTATTAAATTTTAATTATACAACTTCTTCATAACCAACATTTCTTTCGTATTTTTTGAAACCTCTGTCGATTACTGATCTGATTTTTCCTATTTCATATAGATATTCAACATAGCTTCTTAGCATAGTTGAAATTAAATCATGTTTATATATGTTGCTTATGCTTACACCAAATTCTTTAGAGGCAACTTTTATAATTTCTTCCATTGTCATTCTACCGTTTATCAATTCATAGGTTTTTTCTGCTCTATGGATATAGAATGCAATGTTATCAGCTATGAGGTTTGTTATGTCATCATATATGCATTTGTGTGCAACTATATATTTATCACATTCATAGCTAAGTAAGCTATCCTTACTTTTTAAATCCTCTAACAGTACAAAACCAAAAGGAATTTTAGCACTTTCAATAACTTCATGGCTTACTAATGCATCTCCCAAATATCCCACATTGTCAGGGGTTGTTATGCATATATGCACGGGACTGTGACCATGGGTTTGTATTATTTTAAAATCTACTCCACAGAAATTAATTTCTTGTTGCTTATCTGTTATATAAACATCTGTTTCAAACAGCATGTACCTATATTGCTCTTTAATTTCCGTTAATGTACTATTGCTGTAAAAAGCTTTAAGATTCATTGCAGTACTGCATATTTGTGCTTCGTATAACGGAGCAGCTATTAAACAGTTGTATTTATCCTTAAAGTACTGATTGCTTGCCACATGATCCGGATGGCAATGGCTGTTAATTATACCTTTGACATTATAATTGTTTTCTACGATAACTGACTCTATTATTTCTCTTTCATCGATAAATCCTGTATCTAACAGTATGATATCTTTTTCGTTTATTTTATAAAAAGGAATATAAGAATTTCCTACATCTATGCAATATGTGTTGTTTTTTACTTGTATTGTATTCATATTTATCTCCAAGTCATTTCTCTCAAATGATATTATTATACTAAAAGTTTTTTGTCAATGAAATAGGTTCAAAGAAAATGTACTATCTATTACTTAACACTCTTACTAAATCGCTAAATACTCCATATGCAGTTTGCTCTATTTCCGGCTCATGCTCTACTATGGATACAGTTCCCATTAGGTCTGTTGTTATGCTAACTATGGATGTTGTTCCGTCTATAGTTGCAAGGAGAGAGTTTTTATTCACTTCTTCAGGTCTTACTCTTGCCATAACTTTACCGCTTTCTATACCTCCATAGCAAATAAGCTTAATCACATTTCCTCTGCTTTCTGCTTCCTTTATTTGCTCGTATGTTATATCTTCTATACCTTTTCTGTCAATATCATAAGGGGTTATTTTCGCTCCCATGAGAACATTTAAAAGTGCTGCAGTTTTTGCTGCCGCATCCCATCCCTCTATATCCATTGACGGGTCTTCTTCTACAAATCCTCTTCTTTTCCCTTCACTTATAACTTCATCATATGATTTGCCTTTTGCTATTTCTTCTAATACAAAATTAGTAGTAGAGTTTAATATGCCTTTTACTTCTGTTACTTTGCAAAGCTTCAAGGTTTCATCCACTAAGTTAAATACCGGTGTTCCATCCATTACTGTGGTTTCATAATAGAAAAGCACGTCATTTTTCTTAGCTAAATCTCTAAGGGATTCAAATGCCCATGCAATTGGTCCTTTGTTTGCACTGACTGCATGCTTCTTTCTATTTAGTGCTGTTTTTATATGATCGATAGCCGGTTGTCCTGAAAATATTTGTAACGGTGTTAGTTCAAAAAGTATATCATAGTTTACTTTTTCAGCAACTTCCATTGAACTTATTTCTTTATAATCATCTCTTTTTTTGTCAAAATGGTTGAATTCCTCCAAGTCGTTTAATGCACTTGCTAAATCAATTCCATTTTCATTGACTAAACAACCTTTTGACTTGGTGGAAAT
>JAEZGU010000254.1 GCA_023416855.1 Bacillota bacterium | reverse complement strand
ATATAGTTGGAGGTGACAAATAATGAATGAAAAAGCAGTAATCGCAAAGAGAGTTGCACAATTACTAAATGATGGAGATGTAGTAAATTTAGGTATAGGCCTTCCGACTATGGTTGCAAACTATATACCTGAAGGTATGGATATAACATTTCAATCAGAGAATGGATTTTTAGGATTAGGCCCAGCACCTGAACAAGGTTGTGAAGATTGTGACTTGGTAAATGCAGGCGGTATGCCATCATCAATAATTCCTGGAGGAATGTTCTTTGATAGTTCAACTTCATTTGGTATCATTAGAGGCGGACATGTAAATGCCACAGTACTTGGTGCTATGGAGGTAGATGAAAAAGGTAATCTTGCTAACTGGAAAATACCTGGTAAAATGATTCCAGGTATGGGTGGTGCTATGGATTTAGTTGTAGGTGCCAAAACAGTAATTATTGCGATGGTGCATACACAAAAAGGAAAGCCAAAAATATTAAAACAATGCACGCTTCCATTAACTGCAAAAGAGCAAGTCAATATTATAGTTACAGAAATGGCTCTGATAAAAGTTACTGATAAAGGTTTAGTGCTTGAAGAGTTAGGACCTGAAGCAACAGTTGAAGATGTTATAGCTGCAACCGAAGCAAGCTTAATAATATCTCCAAACTTAAAGCGTTTTGGATTAGAAGAATAATTATATAAAAAATAAAATCCAGGAAGGCACAATTCCCGGATTTTATTTATTTTATAAATTTGAAGGTTTTGTTTTTAAAATTATCGAAACTTTTTGTTCATAACCGTTTCTTAAAAATGTAATTTCAGCATTATCGCCATCTTTATATTCATATAAATTTCTTTTTAAATCTTGCATGCTTTTAATAATATCACCATCTATAGCAGTTATTACATCCCCAGGTTGTAACCCTGATAGTGCAGCTGGTGAATCTTTAATTATTTCTGCAATAACCACTCCATATTCGGCTTGAACTTCTATTCCTAAAGCTGTTTCGTAGGTTTCCACATCGACACCTGATATACCTACATAAACTGTGGATAATTTTCCTTCTTTTATTATGCGTTCTACTATGGGTTTAGCTATATTTATAGGAATAGAAAAACCTAACCCTTCTGCAGTGTTCATTTTTGCTGTGTTTATTCCAATTACCTGTCCCTTTGCATTAAATAAAGGTCCACCACTATTACCGGAGTTAATTGAAGCATCTGTTTGTATTAACGGTTCTATAATTGTTCCGTTTTCAAATACTACCGTTCTGTTTAATCCGCTTATTATACCTTGAGTAACCGTTCTTTCAAGATCTAATGTCATTGGATTTCCTATTGCAACAACCGGTTCACCTACCAATAATTTATCAGAGTCTCCATATTCAACATAAGGTAAATTTGTTCTGTTTATTTTTACAACAGCCAAATCAAGAGAAGCATCATACCACAGCACTTCTCCTACTTCTGTTGATCCATCAATCAATGAAACGGTTATTTTATCATACTTACCATCTTCTATCACATGTGAATTCGTTAAAATATATCCATTAGAATTAACAATAAATCCGGATCCCATGCTTTGTAATTTTTGTGTTTGCGGTCCAAACCATGTATTGATTTGTTGCGTTGCCTGAGTTGTTATTCCTACTACTGTTTTTTGTGCTTTTTCTGCTACAGCAACAGCAAAATAAACATCATCTGTTAAGTTTATATTAACATCCTGAGCAGTAATAGATTTACCTATACTGCTTTGATTAAATCCTAATTGACTATACACAAAATATCCACTAGATAGACCACCAATTATAGCAGCAATCAATGCAATTGCCACATATCCAAAAAGTCTTCTTTTATTCCCTCTTTTTTTAATTGGTTGCAATTCATAATCGCGCATTACAAAATTAACATCTTTGTATTCTTCATTATTAAAATCATTATGTTCACTACTATTTAAATTATAGTCTTCATTAAATTGATTTTTTTCATTTAAATCCATTTTATATTCCTCCCATAATAATTTATTTATGTTCTAATATGTTATCAAATTATAAAATAGGACTTACTTATTCTTCCACTTTAGTTTTATATTATCATTAATTTCTTTAATGAAACTTAATTTTATAATATAAATTAAATAAAAAATGTCATCCATCTATAGAATGATGTGGATGACATAATTATTCTTATTTATCTTTGAAATCTATATTCATATGCACAATTCCGCACACATCTTCAACAGGCATAGAAAATGATAATCCTTTACCTTCTTTATTTAAACCAACTTCATTTCTAATAGCATTCATTATCTGTTTTTTTTCTTCTCGCTTTGCAAGTATTAATACCACATCTTTTTCAGGTTGAATAGAAATTCCAAAAAACTTTTCTGCTTCATGTATTCCAGCTCCTCTTGCATGAAGGACCGTTCCACCTGTAGCTCCTGCACTTCTTGCAGCATCCATTACTACATCATTAAATCCTCTATTAACTATTGTAATTATTAGATCAAATTCTTGATAATCATCTTTTATATCTACCATTTTCTCACTCCTTTTCATTATTAACTATACTGCTAATAAGCTCTAAAGCTGCTGAACTGTCTACACTGCTTATAGGTATAGAAAAAGCAACACCATTCCCAGGTTCCTTTAAATTAAATCGTTCTTTTAAATTTTTTATTATAAATGAAATCTTATCTTCTTGAATAACACTTAATACTATATCCTTTTCAGTTTCACCAAGTCCTAAATAATTTAATATATCCGATTTAGCAGTTCCTTTCCCTAAAGCAATTATATTGAACATAACCTCATTTTCTCTAAACATTTCTGTTACTTTTTCACCATTTCCTCTATTTACTATAGTAACAAAAAGCTTTATATTTTTAGGTAAGCTTATATTATTCATGACTGCCACCTCCTTCTAAATCTATTATTTCGTCATCATTTACATCTATTATGTCTTCTTCAATCTTTTCAAATTTGTTAACTTTTAATTTGTATATAACTCCAAGAACTTGAATTGTAATAAGTGGTGTCATAGCTACCATTGCTACAAGGCCAAAAGCATCAGTCAATATATTTCCTCCTACTGCATCTGCAGCACCCATAGCAAAAGGAAGCATAAATGTTGCCGTCATTGGTCCAGATGCAACACCACCAGAGTCAAAAGCAATACCAGTAAAAATAGGTGGTACATAAAACATTAACAATAATGCAATAACATAACCCGGTACTATAAAATACCATATGCTTATTCCTGTAAGAATTCTAATCATTGCTATTCCTATTGAAGCAGCTACACCTAAGGATAGAGAAATAAGCATCGCTCGTTTAGATATTGCTCCACCGGTTACTTCTTCAACCTGCTTATTTAATACATGTACAGCTGGTTCTGCTGCTACAATAAAAAATCCCATTACCATTCCTATAGGTATTAATACCCAATTCCTTGATAGACTGGCTAACGCATGACCTATATAATTTCCTGCCGGAAGAAAACCAACATTAACTCCGGTTAAAAATACAACCAAACCTATATATGTATAAATTACACCCACTGTCATTTTTATTATCTGACTCTTTGGTAATTTTAGAAAAGCAAATTGAAAAATTATAAATGCAAATACTATAGGAGATAAGGCTATAGCAACTTCTTTAGAAAAATGAGGTAATTCATGCATGTATAAATTTAAAACATCAGTAAAATTATTTACCTCTGCTATAATTACTTCTTCATAGCTTCCGGAAATATTATAGAACAATCCAAGAACTAAAACAGAAAGAATCGGACCAACAGAACAAAGTGCCACTAATCCAAAACTATCATCATGTGCACTTTTTCCTCCTCTAACTGCGGCAACTCCAAGCCCTAAAGACATAATGAAAGGAACAGTTATAGGACCAGTGGTAACTCCCCCGGAATCAAAAGCAACCGGCACAAAATCATTTGGTGTAAAAAAGGCTAATACAAATATAATTGCATAACATAGTAGTAAAACATAAGAAAGCTTTATTTGAAAAATTATACGTAAAATAGAAATAACTAAAAATACACCGACACCAAATGCAACAGCTCCAATAATTACGTTATCAGCTATTGAAGGTACCTGCCCTGCCAAAACCTGTAAATCCGGTTCAGCAACTGTTATCATAAAACCCATTATTAAACTAATTACGATTAAAGCGGCTAATTTACGAGATTTTGTTAGTTCAGCCCCAATCCTCTCTCCCATTGGCATCATAGCTATGTCCGCACCAAGAGTAAAAAGACCCATACCCAATATTAACAATACTGCTCCTGTCAAAAAAAGTATATATAGACCTGATTGCATAGGTGTTACTACATAGTGCAAAATTATAACAATAATTGTTATTGGAAGCACTGATGATAGTGATTCTTTAATTTTTTCAACCAGATTATTCAAATAAAAATTACCTCCTCGTCATTTATATAAATAGCAAGCATAATAACTATAATCAGTTTATAATAAATAAAATTGACAGTCATTAATTATATTTTGTAATGACTAATCTATTATTTTTTTCTATTAGTAATTTTATTAAATTGGAAATTATTGATGAGAAGTTATTACATTACCTTTACTAAATATTTCTTTACCATTTTTATAGGATGATACGATTGTTTAGCTTTTCTTAGCCCTTCATTACCCGTATCTTCCTGCCTATTAACAAACTCCAAGTCAGAGAAACTTTCCATTAAAAATGTTCTATTTAAAAAAGAATATACGCCCTTATAATTAATTTCTCCTCGTTCAACATGAATAACGGCCATTTTATCGTTTACTTTTTCTCCTACTGCAAATCCTGCTAAATTACCATCAACATATACTGCTATAGACTTAAGGTCAAAATAGTGAAGCTCGCTAAATAAATCCTTAATAGCATCAATTTCCATCAACATTTCTTTGTCTACTGTGACAGCAACTTCATCGTGCCACTTATGTAAAAGTGTTAAACAATCCTTTATTACTTTTTCATTATCTAATACTTTTATTTCTAAATTATAAGATTTATTAAATGAATTATAATGATTTTTTTTACCATGATATTTTTTTCCCTTTAATTCAATTAAATCATTTATACTATAAACATATTCAAAATCATCTATATCTTCTATTGCTTCAATTTTAAAATCAGTATATTTTTTTAAATCATTTATAAATTCTTCACCAACATCACCAAATAAAAATTCCCTATCAGAATAATTCAAATTTCTTTCTTTCAATATATCAACAAGCTCTATAAGCTTCTCTTTATTGTATCCAAAGGGTTGTGCATAAAATGTTTCTTTACCTTCTTCATTTTTTTCTATAACTAATGCGTCATCAATAATTGCATATTTTACATTGTTAAGCTTTCTCCACATATAAAGTGATGAAAATAAATACTCGTATGATTCCAAATTTTCTTTATCTATATATTTTTCTATTATTTCTTTATCCTCAATAGAAAGGCATTTAAAATTTATAATAAAAATCAACTCCTATGCTTATTAAAATTTGTCACCTATTATATTTACCCTAAACGCTACATTAAAAACAAATACTCTTAATTAATAGTATCATATATAAATAATTTTTCAATAAATTTATTAATTTATTTTATAAAGTCACTTGACATATTAAAGTAACTATGCTATATTAAAATTAAAAGAATGGGGGTAATATTATTTTATTAATTTTTATTGAAGGATTTTTATCGTTTTTTTCTCCTTGCGTGCTCCCACTTATCCCTGTATATATTAGCTACTTGGCAGGCAACGGGAAAGTAATAAATAGTGATGGTACCGTAATTTACAATAGAAAAATTGTTTTATTAAATACATTGTTTTTTATTGGTGGAATTTCCAGTGTTTTTTTTCTACTTGGACTTTCTTTTTCCGCTTTAGGAACTTTTTTTAATCAGAACAAAGAATTGTTTAGCAAAATTGGCGGCATAATAATTATTATTATGGGTCTTGTGCAATTAAATATTATTAAATTAAACTTTCTAAAGATGGAAAAAAGATTTCATCTTGATTTAAATAAAGTTAAAATGAACCCACTTATTGCTTTTATAATGGGATTTACATTTAGCTTTGCTTGGACTCCATGTGTAGGACCGGCAC
>JAEZGU010000242.1 GCA_023416855.1 Bacillota bacterium | reverse complement strand
ATATAGGATTTCAACCAATCGGCAAATAGAAACAAGAGACGGACATTACCACGAATATAGCGGCGATACGGAATACGCCCAAGGGCATGATCATTCAATGCAAGGATCAACATCTGATTTTAGCGGCAATATGTAGCTTATAGAAGCATAGTATTATATCTGAATCAAGATGGAATTCTCTGCGTATTCCATTTTGGTTTTTAAAGAGTCGTCAAAACAGAGAAATGAAAATATTCTAGCTCTCCTTCCGAAAAAAGAACATAACCTTGCCATTTGGCAAAGTTATGGTTGCGCCACCCACCTACGGTGAGCCTTTTGTATTGGCGGAGAACTCCGTACTATCAGTGAGGAACATCTACTTCGCATAATAATGCGGGTATTTAGCAAAAGATCAGAGAATTCCTGGATTCTATCATTTCGTTTAAACCTATCGAATTGTCTCGTTCAGTAATCTTTCTAAACTTTCATTTGAAATCTTGGAATCAGCGTTGATTGTTTCACCTTTAAGATAGCTTGAAATATGGTTTAAAAATAACTTCTCATCTTCCAGTTCATATAATTCTAACAATGCTATAATTGGATTCAACCCATTAATCAACTCTTCTTTATAGTCAGTCTTATACTTTTTTATTTGTTTTGCTATATCTAAAAAATCAGCAATAAAATATTCATGATATAAACAAAAATCGCAATTTAATGCATTTTGTTTAAATGCAAAGTAATTGTTAATATTTTTTTCCTTTAATTCTATCCTACCTAAGAAATTATTTAACAACCTTTCAATGTCAGGGAAAAAATATTTATCTAGATAATCTTCAGACAAAATTTTTATGTAAGGAACCCATTGCATATCATCTGCTTCTGCTTCGTACTTTAATTGTGCTCGGTAAAAATATAGTCTTGCAAATTTGTATGGTTCGCAATTTGGATTTTCTTTTAATGCTTTCTCTGCTAAAGCTAAAAATTCATCTGCCTCTTTAGTTTTTCTCATTTCGTAATAACAGAGCGCTAGATTTTGATAATTCAAACTTAATAAAGTCTTTAAAGAATTGGTTATTCCATTATACCCAATAATTACTTCAATAGCTTCTTTGTGAATAGAAATTGCTTTCTCAATATCTTTAGAGAATAGTCTAGAAAAAATACCTTCTAAGTTTCGAAATCGAATTAATTGATTAAAGTTGATGTCTGAAGACTCATTTATTTTTCTAAAGACATCGTTCCATGTCCCTGTTTCCTTTTCGGAAAAAATAAAAAGATACGAGAACAGCCTATAGTAAAGTATCTCATTACGTGTATATTCATCTAAAGATGCAATTGGAAATGTATTTAATAAATCTATTATGTCTTCTTTTCGACCCCAATAAAACATCTTATATGATATTTTACCAACTACCTTCATCGCTTTATCATATTTTTCGTTTTGTAGATATTCTTTAATACAATCATAATACTGACTATAATACTCAGTAAAATTATCATAATCTACTATTTGGGGTAGCCCATTTACTAAAACGCTCATCTTTTCTCCTTACGAAGCTAACGGTATTTCTGCTCCGTATGCTGCTTGTCTACCTTTTTGAACGGACGAATAGACCAATTCGCCTTCACCAAATATACCCGGCTCCTTTTGTTTATCTACTTGTTTCCTCGTACGATTCATCAAATTAGCTGTGATATTTAAATACATTATTCTATACATCTCTTTAACTAATTCTTCATCAAATATTTTAACCTTTTCCTTAATCTCCCTTAATGAATTTTTTGCAGCAAGAAGAGAAAGGAGCTCCAATATCTGATTCTTTGAATATATTTTCCTCATTTCATTACAATTATCTAGATAGTATTGCTTGCCCCTGTTATTCAATCTATATACTACATGCTTTCCAATTTTTCGAACATTAAATATATTAAGCGCTTTAACATGTGATGTATTCAAAACATTACAGAGATTACTTGCACTAATACCTAAAAATTCAGCAATTTCATTTTGATATGCGGAGCCTTTATTGCCCAAATAGTATATTATGTCTTTGATACGCGGATTAGCTATCAAGGCCATATCAACTTCTTCCATAGTATCACTTTCTTCTAATAATCTACGAGCAATATTTTCGTATGCGTAACAATACCCCAAATAGAATTCTTTAGTCATCTTTATGGGTTCGGAAAATTCTATATCTGAACGTAAATATGATGATTCCCTAACTAATTCTGTTAAATCATCTCGATTTTCATCCATAATATTCTGAGTGATTTTTTTTGCAAACCATCCCGCAAAATTTTTTATGTTGTTCAAATCACCCTTAGTAAATGCTTGAATTGCTTTTTTGAACATTTGATTCATATCTGGGGCCTCCTAAAATTTTTACAAATAATATCCCCAATTTCTATCCCAATTATTCATAAACGGTTTAACAACAATTTAAACATAGTTCATAAACAGTTCATTCATTATATAATACAATAACAAAAACAACAACCTTTTTATATCAACTCCATACTAGATGTTTTTTGAGTAACTAATTATATGATTCTCACATCTCACTTTATCCTTATGGTCACATTTTTTACATTCGCAATTTAAAGAGAACACACTCCTTCTTGCATCTCTCAAGGGTACATTAACAAATAATACGTCTTCCTGCTTATCAATCTTATTTCCATCTTTATCGTTAATTATTTGTATGCAACAATTACATACGAAAGTAATCCCTTTGCTTTCTATTGCTAATTCATCAGCATATGCATAGAAATGGTCTAGAATTGATGTAAACGCAGGCACAAACAATACGTTTACATTCATCTTAATGAGTTCTTTTACATAATTGCTACTAACAAAATCAGCGCAAATCGGAGTACAGCATCTTCCGAAGTTTTCTATATCAAAAATACTGATTACTTTATTGTCTGAATTTATTATAATATCTTCTTCGATATTCTTAGTACGATATGGATTCAGTTTTATCTGTCTTGCAATCTCAATTCCATCTCCGCTAAGCGTAATACATTCATTCTTTTTGTCTTTCCATATCGTCCCTGAAATAACAAGTGCGAAACAACCTTTGTTCTTGTTTAAAAATTTTTTAACATTCAATAATATTGTTTCCGAAAACACCATTTCAGGAAATATTACTACGTCAATTTCTTTATCTTTCAAAGAATCTAATATGTCGATTATTTTATTTTTATATTGATTTTCATGATGCATTTTTTTTAGATAAATCTTTGTTTTACTTCCAATTTTCCTCTCTGCAAACTCTAGATAATGAGCATCTCCCGTCAAAGGTATTAATGCAATATTGATTCTCTCTTTTTTATAGAATATATCTTGTAGATAAGTATGCTTGATATTACGAAATTCAATTTTGTAATCATTATTTGAATAATCATAAATTATTAAATTTTCTCCTTCTATTGTGATTTCGATTTTTGGTGATTGCCTCATAAATTTTTCTGGCGGATAGAATTTATCAAGGAACGATTTAGATTTAAAAAACACATATCCATATCGTTGAGTCTTTTTTGAGTTTAATGGGTAATAAGGTTCATCTGTTTCTAACATATCATAATCTATTTTTGAAAACCTATAATCTTTATTTCCAAACACTTCGTCAATCGAAGTAAGCAAAGCATAACTGAATAACAAAACATTTCTATTAACAGTATTTAGATATTCTACTATTTTATTTTTATTTTTTAAAGACAAATTACTGTCAAAGTCTTTCTCTTCAAAAATACTACTGCAATTTTCACGGAATTTATTGAAATCAGTTTGATTTCCTTCCAATTCATTAAATATGCTGCTTTGTTTGCTAATCAAATTGAAATACAAAAGAATATAAACATCAAATATATTTTCCGCTTTACTAATAAATTTTATTAATTCTTGTTTATTCATTATGTTCCCAATAACATTAATATAAGAAATATAACACAGAATTACATTATTAACAATAATACATCACATATTTACAAACTGTCATCTAACTATATGTAGGAGCAGCAATGTAGAAGCAATTGTTGTTTGCCATCAAATAAAACGGTCATTGGTTTTGTACTCTTCGGCAACAATGTTTTTATTAATTCATAGGTTAATACAATTAATAATTTATAAAAACTATTATTTAAAATTGAGAATTGTTTTAGTTAGCATTCTACAAAAAATCGCGTGAATATAGTAATAAGGACAGGCAATATCTTGTACTATTCATAGTATCGCATGTCGTTAATATTTGCTTTGAGGTACAAGACATGAAGAGAAATTGGGAAAACATAATGAGTGCCGCCGAACTAATATACAAGCTGCTGCTTATAGCACTTATCGTGAAGCAACTTGTTGGTTAATTAGATAGTCCAGCGGCCAAAGAGGGGGTGTGATGTTCCCCCTCTTTTATTATACATGTTCTTGAAAGAGTTCGTACATTGGTTTTTTTGTATTTATTGCTCCTTTTCTGACGTCGATATTCGAACAGCGCACTAACAAGGGTTTGAGGGAATATATTCTCTGAAACATTGGCAAATATCTTGCTCATGGGTTATCCATGACTTTTCTGCATCGATTCAGATGGGCTTCAAATAAGTGCTATCTATCATCTATCTTATCAAAATATCTTAAATGATTAACAAAAGGCTACGGCTTCATTGTATCGGTTAATGGAGTAGTACCGGCAAAAATAAAACGATGCTCTCTTCCAATACGTGTTACTTTCATTGTTCTATTTCCTCCTGATGTGGTATAATTAATACATCGTAAAGCTTCATCAAGGGTTAGAACCGCTATCCATGTATCAGTTAAATCATTTGTGCATACAATGGCAACTTACTTGTTTTATCTTTATCAGAAAAATCTTTTCTTAAATAGTCATATTCTTTATTGTAAAATTGACTGTCCAATAATTCTTTTTCTCTGTTGATTGTCACTTTTATAAATGCTTTGGTGCTGTGTAGTGGAATATTTAACGTAAGTGTTAAAGTACCCCATATCAGTTTCAATAAAAAACATTTTACTCCCTCGGATGTGTCACATAACATCGGTTCTACAATTTCGTCGGGCCGATTAATTCGGAAACAAATAAAAGCAGTGAAGAAAAGTGTTCCTCACTGCAGTGGCGGAGAAGGTGGGATTCGAACCCACGTGCCGGTTCCCCGACAAACGCATTTCGAGTGCGCCCCGTTATGACCTCTTCGATACTTCTCCATATGAGGCTGTCCGTTATGGCCAGCCGTTCGAATGTTCATTATAAATGATTTATCTGCGTAATTCAAGCCCAAAAAACACAGGTGTTGCCTTTTTCACACTGTTTTTTATGATATAATATTCGGCGGACATATCATTTGGGGAGGGTGCATACGTTGGCAAAACTATAT
>JAEZGU010000141.1 GCA_023416855.1 Bacillota bacterium | reverse complement strand
GAGTAACATTCATAGTAATATCAATTTTAGCTCAAATACTTACTTTTGTAATTATAATTAATAGCTTTAGCAATTATCTTTTTATTTTTGACTTCTTATTTATGTTAATAAGCATTTTGGTTGTTATTTATATATTAAACAGCAAAAGCGACCCTGCTTATAAAATAGCGTGGATAATACCTATTATGTTGTTTCCTGTGTTTGGAGGGTTGTTCTTCTTAGCTTTTGGTGGAGCAGGGCTTTCCAGCAGAATGAAAAAAAGCATGACGCTTATAACAGAAAATATGAAGGAATGCTTAAGCCAAAATGAAAAAACTGTTCAAATGTTGTTAGAAGATAACAATATAGCGTATAATCAAGGAAAATATATTGAAAAATATACAATGTGCCCTGTTTACAATAATTCTTATACTGAACTTTTGCCATCCGGAGAGAGCTTTTTTGAAAGCTTGGTAAATGAATTAGAAAAAGCAGAAAAATATATTTTTTTAGAATTCTTTATTATTGAAGAAGGTAAAATGTGGGATACAATATTAGAGATATTAAAAGAAAAAGCTAAGCAAGGAGTAGACGTAAGAGTTGTATATGATGATGTAGGTTGTATGTTCAAGTTACCTTTAAGATACAATAAAAAACTTGAAGCTATGGGAATTAAATGTTGCGTTTTTAATCCTTTTATACCGGTTATGTCAATACGTTTAAATAACAGAGACCACAGAAAAATTGTCGTTATAGACGGCAAGGTAGCATTTACAGGTGGAGTGAACATAGCGGATGAGTATATTAATGAGATCGAAAAGTTTGGACATTGGAGAGATAGTGCAATTAAAATAAAAGGTGATGCGGTTTGGAGTTTGACAGTAATGTTCCTTTCTGTATGGGATTATTTGAGAAAGGAAAAGGAAGATTACTCTTTGTTTAAGCCTAAAGACTCAGCTGCAGAATTGGGATGTTGCGGGTTTGTTCAACCTTTTGATGACAGTCCTTTAGATGACGAGCACGTTAGCGAAGCTGTCTATATGAATTTAATAAATCAAGCACAAAAGTATATTTATATAGAAACACCATATTTAATAGCAGATAACAAAATGATGGTAGCATTATCACTTGCTGCTAAAAGGGGAGTGGATGTAAGAATATTAACTCCTCATATACCTGATAAGAAATATGCATTTGCCGTTACTCGTTCTAATTATGAAGAGCTTATGGATTCAGGTGTGTCTATTTATGAGTACACACCGGGTTTCAACCACGGTAAAACATTTGTGGTGGACGACACCTACGCTGTTGTTGGAACCATAAATCTTGACTACAGAAGCTTGTATTTACACTTTGAATGCGGTGTATGGCTTTATAATACAGATAGTGTATTACAAGTAAAAGAAAGCACGTTAAAGGCATTAAATGTTAGTCAGAAAATAACATTTGATCAGGTAAGGAATATTTCAAAAATTAAAAAGATTGCACGAACAGTATTGAAAATATTTGCGCCACTGATGTAGGACTGTATACAATTATGTTAGATTGGAAGAAGCAAACGTAGAGGAAACAATCATGGAAAAGAATTTTAAATTTTATTGGACATTGTTCAAATCAACATTTTCATTAAGCGCTTTTACTATAGGTGGGGGGTATGTTATTGTGCCTTTAATGAGAAAAAGGTTTGTAGATGAACTTAAATGGATTGATGAAGAGGAAATGCTTAATTTAGTAGCTGTATCGCAATCAGCTCCAGGTCCAATTGCTGTTAATACTTCTATAATGGTTGGATATCGATTAGCAGGGGTAGTAGGCTCGTTTGTTTCAATATTAGGAACAATTCTTCCTCCTTTAATAATAATTACTGTTATAGCACAATTTTACGTAGCTTTCAAAGAAAACAATACAGTAAATGCCCTTTTGTTAGGAATGAGAGCAGGTGTTGCAGCAGTAATAATTGACGTTATTTTAAAAATGGTAAAAGATATTGTTATAACTAAAAATAAAGTATCTTTGGCGGTGATGATTATTACATTTGTGGCAGCTGTTGCATTTGATATGAATGCAGCGCTAATAATTATATTAAGTGGAGCATTTGGAGCTATATACTATAATTTCTTAAAAAAAGAAGGTAAACAGCAATGATTTTACTTGAAATTTTTATAAGTTTTTTTCAAATTGGTTTATTTAGCATAGGAGGAGGATATGCAGCCCTTCCCTTAATAGAAAACCAAGTTTTAGAAGTTCATCAATGGCTCACATTGGAAGAATTTGCAGATTTACTTACAATTTCTCAAATGACACCCGGTCCAATTGCACTTAATGCCTCAACTTTTGTTGGAACTAAGGTGGCAGGATTACCCGGCGCTATAATAGCGACAATAGGATGTGTGACACCTTCATGTATAATTGTTTTATTATTGTCTTATTTTTATTTTAAATATAAAAATCTATCAACAATTCAGGGAATATTAAAGGGATTAAGACCAGCCGTTGTATCATTAATTGCTTCAGCAGGATTATCTATACTTCTTTTAGCTGTATTTAAAACAGAAGTAACTACTATATTAAATATAAATATAAACGATTTAAATTATTTATCAATAATATTAGTCGTTTTAGGAGTGTTTGTATTGAGAAAGTACAAATTAGACCCAATAAAAGTAATGATAGCAACAGGTATAATCGGAGTAATAGCTTACAGATTTATTTAATTTTATAAAAAAGGAACAATTTTATGGAAAACAAATTTACTCATTTGCATGTACATACTGAATTCTCTCTATTAGACGGAGCATGTAGGATAGGAGAACTTATCAACAAAGCAAAAGAACTTAACATGACTTCATTAGCAATAACCGATCACGGTAGTATGTATGGAGTTGTTGAGTTTTTTAAGGTTGCCCAAAAAGCAGGTATAAAACCAATATTAGGCTTTGAGGCATATGTATCTCCAAGAAAAATGACCGACAAAGATCCACAGCTTGATAAAAACCAATACCATTTAGTATTGCTTGCAGAAAATTACGAAGGATTAAAAAATATTATGAAGCTTTGTTCTGCAGGTTTTGTTGATGGATATTATTATAAACCAAGGATAGATCATGAAATATTGAAGCAATATAGTAAAGGAGTTATCGCATTAAGCGCATGTTTAGCAGGTGAGGTACAATCACATTTGTTAGATAATAATTACGAGCAGGCACTGAAAGTTTGCCTTTTGTATAAGGATATATTTGGAGAAAATAATTTTTTCCTTGAAATGCAGGATCATGGCATGAAGGAACAAAAAATAGTTAACCAATATCTCCTTAAGATGAGTGAAGAAACAGGAGTAAAATTAGTTGCAACTAATGACGTTCATTATATAAATAAAGAGGATGCATACTTCCATGATGTTCTTTTGTGTATTCAAATGCAAAAAACAATCACAGAAGATGATAGAATGAAATTCCCAACAGATGAATTCTATTTAAAATCATACGAGGAAATGTTAGAACTTTTTCCGGAAGAAGCAATATTAAACACAGCTATAATAGCAGAACGCTGCAATGTAGAGCTTGATTTTGATACAGTTCATTTGCCTGAGTTTAAAATTCCGGAAGGCTATACAAAATCAGAATATTTTAGAGAAATATGCCAGAATGGATTAAGGGAAAGATATCAACATATAGATGATGAAATTCAAAGTAGATTAAACTATGAAATTAGTATCATTGAGCAAATGGGCTATGTAGATTATTTTTTAATAGTGTGGGATTTCATCAAATATTCAAAGGATAATAACATAATGGTTGGGCCGGGCAGAGGCTCGGCTGCCGGTAGCTTGGTTGCTTATTCAATGAAAATAACCAATATTGACCCACTAAAATACAATTTAATTTTTGAGAGATTCTTAAATCCCGAAAGAATCAGCATGCCTGATATAGATGTAGATTTTTGCTATGAACGTAGAGAAGAAGTTATAGATTATGTAAAAGAAAAATATGGCAAGGAAAAAGTAGCTCAAATAATAACATTTGGAACAATGGCAGCAAGAGGAGCAATAAGAGATGTTGGCAGAGCATTGGACTTGCCTTATAAAGATATAGATTTAATAGCAAAGAAGATACCTGTAAGCGTTGGCATGACCATAGAAAGCGCATTGGAAATAAATAATGAGTTGAAAAACTTATACGAAAGCGATTTGAAAGTTAAAAAGCTTATTGATTTAGCTCTTAAGGTGGAGGGACTTGCTCGTCATGCTTCAACACATGCCGCAGGAGTGTTGATTTCTAAGGAAGATGTAACTGAGTATGTCCCGCTTTCAAGAAATAAAGATGTAATAACTACTCAGTTTAATATGATAGAGTTAGAGGAATTAGGTCTTCTAAAAATGGACTTTTTAGGACTTAGAACTTTAACAGTAATTAGAGATGCTATTGAATTAATCGAAAAAAATCATGGCATAAAAGTTAGCTTTGATAACTGTCAGTATGACGATAAGGAAGTATACAAGCTATTTGCCAGCGCAGAAACATTAGGTATATTCCAGTTTGAAAGTTCAGGCATGAGAGCTTTTTTAACCGAGCTTAAACCAACAGAATTTGAAAACATAGTGGCAGCTAATGCTATGTACAGACCCGGACCAATGGGACAAATACCTGTATTTGTGAAGAACAGGCAGAATCCTGAAAAAATAGAATACTTACATCCTAAATTAGAAGATATACTAAATGTTACATATGGTTGTATGGTATATCAGGAACAGGTAATGCAGATAGTAA
>JAEZGU010000139.1 GCA_023416855.1 Bacillota bacterium | reverse complement strand
AGATAGTTGTTCTTCAATTTAAGGAGTATGTCTATGACTGGTTATACCGTAGGCTTTTATATTTTCATTTACCTCGCAAAACAAATTATCTGTCTTTGCACTCCTGCCGGCTCCTGATGTTCCTGATTTAGCATCTACAATAATACTATTTTCATCTATTAAGCCTTCCTTGAGCAATGGATAGATAGAAAGTATTGTACAGGTTGGATAACATCCGGGATTTGCTATAAGATTAGTGCCTTTTATTAAACTCCGGTTAATTTCACACAAGCCATATACAGCCGACTTTATAAACTGAGTATTATTATGCTTCAGTTCATACCACTCTTCGTAAACAGACACATCCTTTATTCTGAAATCAGCACTTAAATCAATAACCTTCACTTTAGATAAAATGTTTTCGTTTAAGAGTGATGAACAAAATCCCTGTGGAGTTGCTGTGAAAATTACGTCGACCTCATCAGCAAGACTATTCATATTGTCATCAAGACACTTTTCATTAACTATTTGAAAAAAGTTTTGATATATATCACTAAAGCTTTTGCTAATATAGCTTTTTGAACCAAACCATTTTATTTCTACGTCCTTATGACTTGTCAGAAGTCTTACTAATTCCTGACCCGCATAGCCTGTTGAACCGATAATACCTGTCTTAATCATTGCAATGCACCTTCTTTAGATGTTAAATATAATTTATGGATGATTATATGACTTTTGTTTTAAATATGCAATAAAAAAATTAAATATTTAAGTGGTAATATATGTAAAACATTCACTTTATTCTATAAATGTTTAAAAATTAAAATTTAAATAAATTGTTTGCCAATGTGATTAAGAAGGCAGATAAGTAGAAAGATTACTTGTATCCAAGTGTTGAACTATGCGTTTAACTTTTGATGAGAATATTTTCAAAGGTATAATTATATAAAAGTTATATTAACTAAGCAAATAATAAATATTGGATTTATTTATTAATTTAATATTTAAATATGATATGTTTGCTTGATGAATAAACATTCAAATTTATTTTGCCTTTAATTTTTACTGCAATCAAAAACCTGGGGAAGTACCCAGGTAACTTATTACGAATTATTAATAAAAAATGTGTTGTAAGTTTATAATGTTTGTAGATATAATGGGCATGTAAAAATTCCCCCTCTATTTATTATATATTTGTGTGTGTTTGAGCTAGGTTAACCTAGTTCTTTTTTTATGCAGGTGGTGAAGCCTGCCAATCCCCTAACCTCATTTTACTTTTCATTTGCGTCAACGTCTTTTTTGCGCTCTTCTACTTCAAAGTCATTTGGTATATATACATTTCCTGGGTTAGTTTCTTTAGTATTACGCATTTTTAATCTCTTAACGAGCTTGTCGATAATAATCATTTTTTCACTCCTTTATTTAATTCATTTTATTTTTATTATGCTAATTTTTAATATTGTTATCACAACCTTTATTAAACACATTTGTTAAACTTTCACTAAAATATTCATTAACTTATTTAACAATTTTGAATAACATAATGTTAAATAGCTTTAACGTCTGACGGAGGTAGGAAATGGAATATATATGCGAATTGAAAAATATCTCTAAAAGATTTCATACAATAAACAATGAAACCAAAGCCCTAGATGGGTTATCTCTTAATGTAAAAAACGGAGAGATTGTATCTATTGTTGGACCATCAGGCTCTGGAAAGTCAACAGTGCTTAATTTAATAGCAGGCTTGGAAAAACCATCTGAAGGGGAAATAATAGTCAATACTAATAATATTGGTTTTATGTTTCAGAAGGATCAGTTGTATGAATGGAGAAATATTTTTAAAAACTGTATTTTAGGGTTAGAAGTTAAAAAAATGGATACAGATGAGAATAAAGAAAAAGTAATGCACATGCTTGAAAAGTATGGGCTTTACAATTTTAGAGACCACTACCCTAGCCAACTGTCTGGAGGAATGAGGCAGAGAGCAGCTTTGGTTCGTACATTGGCTTTGGAACCAGATTTGCTTTTATTAGATGAACCATTTTCAGCTTTGGATTATCAAACAAGGTTATCAGTTGGAAATGAAGTTGGTCAAATATTAAGAAGAGAACAAATAACTACAATATTGGTAACTCACGATATTCCTGAGGCTGTCAGTCTTTCAGACAGAGTTATAGTATTTAGTGAGAGACCAGCTAAGGTAAAGAAAATTTATGAAATTAACTTTACTGATTGCCTAATTGACAGAACAGCTATGAAATGCAGGAATAGCAATGAATTTGGAGAATATTTCAGACAGATATGGAGGGATTTGGATGAGGGAGAAGAATAAAAACGATAAGCCTGTAACAATATCCAAGGAACAGGAAGAATATTTAAAGTCAATTAAAAGAGAAAAATGGTTTATAAGAATAATGCAAATATTTATATTTGTTATTTTTATTGTTCTTTGGGAATGGGCCGCAAAGAATAATCATGTAGACAGATTCTTGACTAGTATGCCAAGTGCAATATTTGATTTAATTGTTAAGTTTGTTGATGATGGAAGTTTATTTAAGCATTTGTATGTATCAACAACTGAAACAATTGCAGGATTTTTTGCAGGGACAGTTGTGGGATTACTAATTGCAATATTGCTTTGGTGGTTCGAAAGATTAGCAAAAATTACAGACCCCTACATTGTAATATTAAATAGTCTGCCAAAGACTGCATTAGCTCCAATAATTATATTGTGGGCAGGTATGGGTTTTTCAGGAATAGTTGTAACTGCAGCCTCCATATCTGTAATTGTTACGACAATGACCCTTTATACAGGATTTATAAATGTTGAAAGCGATAAAATAGTTCTATTAAAAACATTGGGAGCAACAAAATATCAAATATTGCAAAAGGTTATTATTCCCGCAAATATACCAAGCATTATGAGTGTAATTAGGGTTAATATTGGGTTGTCCTGGATAGGAGTTATCGTAGGTGAATTTCTTGTTTCAAAAGCTGGCATCGGATACTTAATACTGTACGGAAGCCAGACATTTAAGCTGGATCTTGTCATGATGGGAGTTTTCGTTTTAGGAGTTATCGCTGCTATAATGTATTTTTTTGCTGGTTGGTTGGAGAAAAAAGTAATAAAGTATTGAAATATCGTTTTCTTTGTTGTATAATGTATCATTAAATAAATTTATAACACAGTAAAAGTTTAAATACTACATGAACAATAGAGGTATGATATGGAGCTAGGAGATAAAATTAGGTCATTAAGGTTAAAACAAAAAATCAGCATTGAGCAGCTTTCTGCAAAATCAGGCTTAAGTAAGGGTTTAATAAGTCAGATTGAAAGAGATATTACCGGTCCCTCTGTTGCGTCATTATGGAAAATTTCAAAAGCATTAAATGTCACCATGAATTATTTTTTTGATGAATATGATAATTTTAATCAAGTTGTCAGAAAAAATGAAAGAA
>JAEZGU010000100.1 GCA_023416855.1 Bacillota bacterium | reverse complement strand
ATATAATTCATCATTGGAATTTATCTTCAAGCTTAATTTAGGTTGTTTTTCTTCCTTAATTCCTCTATATGAAAATATTTCATCGTGAGAAATATTTTTAATATTGTTTCTGTTATAATGAACAGCTCCTTTAGCATACAGCATTTCTGTTGCATCTCTTCTAAGCTGATTTAATGTGCTTTTCCTTACAAACACATTTTCATCTAATGAAATTTCCATACTGTCTAACTCATAAATGCTGTTTCCAAGCTTGCTGAGCTGCTCTTTTATCATTTCTTCTGTTGCTGGATTTTTTAGACTTGTTTCGCATATTTCTTCACTATTTACTATAACAGTATTCTTTCCGTCTGAAGCCTTTAAAACTGCCTGCTCACCAATCTTTAAAGATAAGCTAAAGTCTATTTTTTTTCTTCTGAAATTAGAAAATTCCTGAATAATGTTTTTTGTATCTTCCTGGATTTCCTCTATGTTTTCGCCCTTTACTCCTGAGCTTGTTTTAGCCAGCATTTCATCATCCTTTGACGGCTTGAGATAACCGTTGGTATAACCCCTGCTAAAGGTTGCCATTGCTCTTTTTTCCAATTCCTTATAATCAGATTTATTACCAGCATAATAATCATCTATTATTTGCCTGTAATATTCTACAACTGCAGAGGTATATTCAGGTCCCTTCATGCGTCCTTCAATTTTAAAGGTCGTGATTCCTGCTTCTATAAGCTCTGGTATTGTTTCTCCTGCTATAAAATCCTTAAGACTCAATACAGGTACAACGCCAAATTCGTCATTCTCCTCATTTTTTTCCTTGTCGTAAAAGCTGTAGCTCAATCTGCATGGCTGAGCACATTTTCCTCTGTTTCCACTTCTTCGTCCTAAAAAGCATGACATATAGCATTGTCCGGAATAGCAGGAGCATAAAGCTCCATGAATGAATATTTCCAAATCGGTGCTTGTGTTTTTTACTGCTTCTTTAAGCTGTTCTAAAGACAATTCTCTTGCCATTATTACCTTATTAACATCATAATGCTCAAAAAATTCAACACCATACTCATCATACACTGCGGCCTGTGTACTTATATTAACAGGTAAGTCAGGAATATACTTTTTAATTAAATAAAACATTCCTAAGTCCTGAACAATAACAGCATCAACGTCATTTTCATACAAAAACACAGCATAATTAAGGGCATCTAAAATTTCTGTATCCTTTAATACAATATTTAAAGTTACATAGACCTTTACATCCTTATTATGGGCATATGCTATTATTGACTTCATTTCATCATTATCGAAATTTTGTGAGTTATATCTTGCATTAAATAGCTTACCACCAAGATACACTGAATCTGCTCCACTGTTTACTGCAGCATAAAATGATTCAATGCTTCCTGCTGGTGCTAATAGTTCTACTTTATGTTTCATTTTTTCTCCTATTTTTAAAAAAGAACGCATATGCGTTCCTAGTAGTATTCTGTAACATTACATGAGATCCTTCACTATCGTTCAGGATGACATGCTATGCATGTCAATTTGATGTTTCATCCTCGAGAAGCTCCATAAGCTCTCTGTTATCCTTTTTAAGCTTTTCTATTTCCAATCGATTTTGAAAGTTTTCAGCTTCCTTGCGATTTAATTTTTCCTGAAGCTCATTTATGCTGTTAATTAAATTTTCCTTATCATTATTAGTTTCTAACAATTCTTCTAAATACTTTTCTTTTTCATCATTTATTGAATCATATTTTTTCTTAAGCGCTTCTGCATCATTTTTATATTCTGTAATGCGCTTATTTTATTATTTAATGACTCAATATCCTTTTGCTTTGATTCATTAATTAAATTTAATTTTTGATGATCATCATTCGTATTGTATAATCTTTGAGTTTTTTCTTCATTAGCACTCTTTAGCTCTCTAATGGTTTTTTCAAGCTGAGCAACTGTCTGCTCTCTTTCATTAAGCTTTAGCTGAAGCTTAGAAATTCTTCCATTCAAGCTACTTTTGGTATTGTTCATGAAGCTTATTTCTTTTGTGAAATTTTCACGTTCATTTCTTAATTCTTCACATATTTCTTCTAGCTCTTCATTTTTATTTTTTAATTCATTTATTAAAATTTCACTTTTTAAAAGCTGTTGCTCTTGCTCATTAATCTTATCCTGTAGTTTTGCAATTTGAGAATTTAAATATTCCCTGTCACCGTCTCTTGCTAACAGCTTTTCCCGGTATCTTTCCCTTTCCAGAATTGCTTCTGATGTCTTAGTTAGAGCTTCTTCCTTTTCTAAAAGAGCCTTTCCTTTTTCATCCTTTAACAACTGAATTTCTTCACATATTTCTTTTCTATATTCATTAACTTCATTTGTAAGCTTAATATATTTATCAACAATAACAAAGGATGATAATATTAATTTATCCATTTCATTGAATCTTTTATTTGAATTAGCTATTGTATTAATTTGGTCATTTATAATAGTTTCTATATGTTTAACGTATTCGGGACTTTCATCAGTTTTGACATTATACTTTTTTTCACCAATCACTATCTCAATTTTATTCATCATCAAATCCCCTTTATTTTTCTTTTGATTAGAATTATTTAAATACTTTTTATGTATAATATTTTCAATTATATAT
>JAEZGU010000078.1 GCA_023416855.1 Bacillota bacterium | reverse complement strand
ATATATACATTTTCAAAGTTCCAAAGTTCATCATTTTCCGGAAGTGGTTCAACTTCAAATACATCAAGTCCTGCATAACTTATAGCTTTATTTTTAAGCGCCTCTTTTAAATCTTCTTGATTAATAATTGCTCCCCTTGCAATATTAATAATAGATGCAGTTTCTTTCATTAGTTTAATATTATCTTTGTTTATTAGGTGGTATGTACCTTTGTTTAAATCTGCTGTAACAACTATATAATCGCTGTTTGCCATAACAAATTCCAAGCCCTTTTTACCTGCATATATTTCATCAAAATAAGGCATGCTCATAACAGGCGTTTTCTTGAATCCCAAAATTTGCACTCCAAACGGTTGTAATCTTTTAGCTATTTCAGTTGCAATTGATCCTGTTCCAATTATACCGATAGTTTGGCCGTTAAGTTCATTTCTTTTTAATTGATTATCCCATATACGAGATTTTTTATTCTCCAAATATTTAAATGCATTAGTATTATGCATTAATATTTTACAAACTACATCTTCAGCTATTGGTATGGAAAATATATCTTTTCCATTGCATAAAATTATACCTCTATTTCTTATATAATCCATATCTAACATGTCATAGCCTGCTCTAAAAAGCTGAAGCCATCTTAATTTTGGTAGCTTTTCCAAGCAATCTTTTTGCATTAGCTCAGGTGGTCCAATTACAGCTTCCGCATCAGGACATTTATCTATTTCAGTATAAAATTCAACCTCCGGAAATGTTTTTGTAACTATTTCATAAAAATGTTTATCAATTATTATTTTCATAATTTACTCCTTTCGTTCCCTACCTAATAATAAAGGGCGCATCTGCGCCCTTAGTTTGTAATTTATTCTATGACAGTACTTAACTGATGCAGTATGCTACTATTTCATAATCAGATGGAATTTCATAATCTTTGTCAGGCTTACCAAATTTCCATTCTAAGTTGAATAAAGTGCTATCTACTATTAACTTAAAATAGAGCATTACTATTCCTGTGTCTACTTTTTGTTCATAATCATTTACATTATCATCTTTTCTAATAGCAAGGACAATAGTACCTTTATCATAAATAAACTTCCATGGCTGTCTGTTTTTTGTTGAAGGTGCTAACCTTGTATAAAAGAAAGCTTCCAAAAGCCCTAATCTTGCTAACTCATCAGGATCAACATCTTCGCCCCATTTATTTATATACACCAAATCCTTAACTCTTATTCTTTCAGTAACATTGTCTTCTATTATTGATACATTAGTTTGTGAAGGATTATATTTTGAAGTGCTTTCAACTATTGTTTTATTTTTATTATCATCAAAGCCAAGTGCAATTAGTGCTGCAACTTTTTTATCAGTTTTTAAATTTAATTTTTCTTTAATGACTTCACCATCATGAATTGTAATCCAGCAAGAACCAACACCTAAATCAAATGCTTTTAGCATCACATCTTGTGCTGCATAGCCTACATTTTCAAGATAATGCTTTTTTTCCTCTGATAAAAATATTAAATAGTGAGGTGCTTCAATCATTATATCATTATATCCCGCTATATTTTTAAGATTATTATAAACAACATCCTTATTTCTCAGTTTTACTTCAATTTCAATGTCTGGTAATAATCTTTTACCCTCTACATAATAATCTTTAAGTTGTTTAATTATTTCCGGACTTACTTCCTCATCTTTATAATCTCTTACTGATTTAATTTTTGAAATAATATCTTTGTAATCCATACATTCCCTCCGTATTTGTTGTTATACCTCTTATACCCACTTATTATAAAATTTAACATCTAATTTCAAAACACTTAAAATGCTATAACGATTCCCCCATCATCAGCATAAACAGTGCTTAACCCTGAAGAATTTAATATTTTAATATCTTTAAAAGGATATTTTGCTTTAATGTCATCTCGAAGCTTTTCTGCCTTTTCAAGACAATTTACATGAGTGATGCCTAAAACAGTATTTTCAAAATCTACATTGTATTCGTCAATCATGTCTACCAATCTGGCAAATGCTTTTTTTCTTCCTCTCACCTGCTCCTTTAATTCTATTCTACCTTCACCGTCTTCCCCCATAATAGGCACAATGTGAAGCATGTTTGCAATTATAGCTTTCAAATTAGATATTCTTCCGTTCTTAGCTAAGTTATCCAAAGATTCAAGTATAAAAAGTGTATTAGTTTTTGAAATATACTTATTAGTTTGCTCAATAATCTCAGAAACATTTAAATTTTCTTCTATTAATTGCTTTACTTTCATAGCAATTAATGTTTCACCTGCTGCTGCTGTTTTAGAATCAAAAATATGAACAAAACTATTTGGAAATTTTTCCTTAAAGCTTTCAACTGCTACCATTGCACTATTGTAAGAGCCACTCAATTGGCTGGATATTGTCACAATGAAATTATTTTTATGCTCCTTTAATTTATTAATAAAATCCTCAGGAGGAGCACAAGCTGTTTTAATCTGGTTTTTTGTATTCTTCATTTTTGCAATAAGACTATGTATACTTAAATTTTCATCGACAATTTCTTCTTCATCAATTAAAATTCTAAATGGTACCCTGCTGATGTCTTGTGTATCTTCATTAAAATCCACACAGCTGTCAACTATTAAATTATCATTCATACAGATTCTCCTTCGCTTTGTTATATTTAATTAATTATAGCAAAATTTAACATGCTATACAAATTATATTTTACCATTAATCAATAGTAACTTTTTATTTTTTCTTAATTTCTTAATTTCACATTCTCTTTTAGTAGCTTCACTCCTATTGTCAAACTCTTCATAATACAATAATGAAACTGGAGTTCTGCCTCTTGTATATTTTGCTCCGGTGTTACTATTGTGCTCTTTCATTCTTCTTTCCAAATCAGTTGTATAGCCCGTATACAAAGAGCCATCACTGCATTCAACAATGTATATATAGTGCATATTATCATCCTTATTTTGTGCATAATACCTATTTTAACACAAAAAAAATAAAATAGTACATGGTATTTGACTTTTATAGATTCCTATAATAAAATAATCTCAAAATTAGGTGAAAAGAGGCAAGAAATGAAAGTAGGAATAATGGGTGCCATGGATGTAGAAGTTCAAGAACTTATCGAAAACATGGAGAATATAGAAAAAGAAACAATTAGCAATATTACTTTCTACAGTGGAAAATTACAAGGAAAAGATGTTGTTGTTGCAAAATGCGGAGTAGGGAAAGTTCATGCAAGTATTTGTACTCAAACAATGATATTAAAATATGCTCCTGATGCGATTATCAATACAGGAGTAGCCGGTAGTTTAAATGCAAATTTAGATATTGCAGATCTGGTTATTTCTGATAATGTAGTTCAGCATGATTTTGATACATCAGCATTTGGAGATCCAAAGGGTCTAATATCAGGTATAAATTTAGTAAAAATACCTTGTGCTAAAGAATTAGTACAGAAAATAAAAAAAGCCGCAGACACAATTGAGGGTACAAATGTTGCAGTTGGAACTATTGCTTCAGGAGACCAATTTATTTGTAGCAGCGAAAGAAAAGATTTTATAGTAGATAACTTTGATGCATTGTGCGCTGAAATGGAAGGAGCAGCAATTGGTCATGTATGTTATGTTAACAATGTAGATTTCTGCATAGTAAGGGCTATGTCAGATAAAGCCGACGGATCAGCACACATGGATTTTCCTACTTTTACACAAATAGCAGCAAAAAAATCAACTCAGCTTATTAATGAATTTTTGAAATCACTATAACAATTGGGGGAAGCTAATGAGAAATCTGGGTATTTTATTAAAAGAATTTCAAGAAGCAAGAAGAAATGCTTATGTTGATGCAATTTATTTGAAAAGTCAAGGTAAGCATGCTGCAGGCATCTTTGGAAAGAATATTCCCAGAGAAATCTTATGGGCTTTGGATATAACCCCTATTAATATTTACAGCATAGATGGTTCAAATATATCTGCATCAAATAAAATAATAGATAAAGAAAGTTGCTCTATATTAAAGGCAAGTTATGGTTATACAGTTACTGAAAGATGCCCTTTAATTTATTCAACCGATATAATCATCAGTAATGATATGTGTCCACATAAGGTTTCAATGATATCAAAATTAAATAAATATAAAGACACTTATATTATTAACGAGAGCAAGAATATTGATGATTTAGAACTTGAATATAGGAAATTTGTTGATTTTATAGAAAATAGATTTTCTATAAAGATGAATGAAGAAAAACTTATAACAGCTATTAACAAAGTTAATGATATCAGCAATATAACTACTAAAATTATTAATATATATATAGAAAAAAAATGTCCAATAAGTGTTCTTGATTTATATAACATAGTATATGGAAGCCAATTTATATTAGATTTAGATGAAAGGTATTCAAAGCTTAATGAAATATATAATATATTACAAGAATTATCAAACAGTAATATAAATAAAGAGGCCAAAATGATTTTAATTACAGGTGCACCTTTAGCAGGGTTAACCGATGAAATATTAAAACCATTGTCAAAAAACAAGGATATATTAGCTATCTTCTCTACATCACAGTGTGAAGGTGAAAACAACAATAATGTGAAGCTCAGCGATAACTTATACAGAGCACTGGCAGAAAAATATATGGACGATAGCGATGCTACATATGGCATGCTCAATGATACTATAGCAAGTAAAATAATAAATGTTAAATTGTCAGGATGTAATATATTACCTGTAATAGACGATGACTTACCACATTTATCTTTAACTGTTAATTATAATGACAATATTGAAAAAATACATAATGAATTAAGTAATTATAATTTAATTTAATAAGATAAATTTTGCTTAAATAAAGGCTGTTGAAAAAAACTTTTCAACAGCCTTTATTATGGCATCAATATTTCTATGGCACTATGTACTGAATAAATTTCTGCAGGTACATTACAGCATAAATCACCGTCTGTATCTATTGGCATAGGTTTTTCAGAATTTATTTTAATGCTCTTTCCCTGGAAATAATGAACCTTTGGATGTGTAATATGCTGTCCGTTAAATACTTTCGTGAATATTTGCAATAATTCTGCATTATTTGTCTTTTCAAAAATTACAACATCTAAAAATCCATCATCAAGCTTTGCTTTTGGACTAAGTTTTTTAAAACCGCCTGCGCCAGAAGAGTTAATAATTAAAAACAACAATGTGTTGTAAGTATACTCTGCACCATCTATTTCATATGTGACTTCCTGTGTGTTTAATAGCTGGCTTGGAACATCTAATGCTGCCTGAAAATAATAGGCATACTTTCCTAATATGGTCTTTGCTTCTATTGTTACACTGTGAGGAATACTTGTAAAAGCGCCTCCCCCCACTACATTAATAAAATATTTTTCATTAATTTTGCCTACATCTATAGTTTTAAAATTTTGCTTCATAATAAGAGATGCAAAATTAGAATATGATTTTGGTATTTTAAGTTGAGAGGCAAAATCATTGACCGTTCCTGCAGGCATAATGGCTAACTTTGATTTAACAGGACTTCTCATTATACCATTAACAATTTCACTTACGGTACCATCACCTCCGCAGGATATAATCATATCATAGCCTTCCTTACAACCTCTCATAGCAGCAAGCTCTGCATCACCTTTTTTCTTAGTGGCATAAAAGGTAAATTCCACATCTTCAATTTCTAAAATAGTTTCTGAAATACGAAATATTTTCTGTCCGGCAAGTTCTTTTCCGGAGGAAGGATTATAAATAACATAGTATTTTTTCATAATATCACCTTTTCATTTGTTAACATCATGCTAATTTTACCACAATAATAAATAAATTCAAATTTTATAACAATGGAGCAAGCAATCGGCAAATAGATTCTTTAAATCTAATTATAAGTCCTCTTTCAAGATAAAGCTCCCTTGTCAACTCTAATGAATAATTTAAATCTTCTTCAAAATGCTTATGAAGAGATGTTGATGTTTCCTTATCATAAATAACAGCATTGCATTCAAAGTTTAATTTAAAACTCCTAACATCAAAGTTTGCAGTACCAACTGATGATATGACTCCATCAACCACTATAGTCTTTGCATGTAAAAATCCATACTCATATGTGTAAACCTTCACACCATATTGTAACAGTCCCCCACAATACCAATATGTCGCCCAATAAACAAATGGATGGTCCGGCTTACATGGTATCATTATTTTGACATCTACACCTGACATTGCTGCAATTTTTAATGACTCAAAAACACTTGCATCTGGTACAAAATATGGCGTTTGTATTAGAATGCTTTTCTTAGCAGAGTTAATCATTTTTACATAATTACTTTTAATTATTTCATCTAACTTGTCAGGTCCACTGCTAATTATTTGAATGCCTACTGTCCCATCATTTTTGTTGTCAGGGAAATATTTTGGTAGAAACATCAAATCCTCTTTAGAAGCATAACCCCAATCAAGAAAAAACCTCGTCTGCAAATCTATAACTGCATCACCTATAATTCTTATATGAGTGTCTCGCCAATATCCTATTTTTTTATTTAAACCTAAATATTCATCACCAACATTAAAGCCTCCAATAAAAGCAGTCTCTCCATCAATTACTACTATTTTACGATGGTTTCTATAGTTGATTTTAAAATTAAAAAAAGGTAGATTGCTGGCAAAAAAGACAGCTACTTTAACACCTGAATTTTTTAATCTTATAATAGTTTCTTCAGGTATACGCCTACCTCCAATGGAGTCAAATAAAAACCTAATCTCTATACCTTCTTTTGCTTTCTTTTCTAATAAATCCAAAAGTCTATTTCCTAAAATATCATTTTTTACAATATAATACTCTAAATGAATGTGATGTTTTGCATTGGCTATATGATTCAACAAGTCATGAAATTTATCTTGTCCATCTATATAAATTTTAACCTCATTGTTTTGCGTATAAGAGAAATCGTGTGAAAATAAGTTCATTTTTATTAAATCTTTATAATCTTCAACGTTTTTATCATGAAATACTAATGCACCTGAATTAAATAACTCCTGTTGAACCTTTATATAATCTCCAAATGTCTTTTTAGCATAAATTTTCATAGTAAATAGTTTTTTTCTGCTGAAATTTTGGGAGAGCAACAAATAAAATACAAATCCGATACCAGGCAATATCAACAATACTAAAACCCAAGCCAATGTTGCAGTAGG
>JAEZGU010000062.1 GCA_023416855.1 Bacillota bacterium | reverse complement strand
AAAACAGTGGAAAACGGCTATCAAGGTGCGATGATGGCACCAACAGAAATATTAGCTATGCAGCACTATGAAACTATTAAAGAGTATTTATCCATTGCAAATATAGATATTAATATTTCTTTTTTATCTGGTTCAGCTAAACCAAAGGATAAAAAGCTTATTTTGGAAAATTTAAAAAGTGGAGAAACTGATATTATTATCGGTACTCATGCCTTAATAGAAAATAATGTAGAGTTTAATAATATTGGTCTTGTTATAACTGATGAGCAGCACCGTTTTGGTGTTAGACAGCGTGCGAAGCTTTCTACAAAGGGAAAAAATCCTGACATACTTGTTATGACAGCTACCCCAATACCAAGAACCTTGGCATTGATGATATATGGAGATTTAGATTTATCTATAATTGATGAAATGCCACCCGGTAGACAGAAAGTTATTACTAATGTTTTAAAGGAAGCAGATAAATTAGAGGCATATAAATTTATAAAGCAGCAGGTAGATGAAGGTAGACAAGCTTACATAGTAGCACCATTGATTGAAGAATCAGATGGATTGGATCTAAATTCTGCTTCTAAAGTCTTTAATGAATTAAAAGATACATATTTTTCAGGTTATGAAATAGGTCTATTACATGGGAAAATGAACAATTCTGAAAAAGAAGCAATAATAAATAAATTTTATGAAGGCAAAATAAAAATATTGGTCTCTACAACGGTTATTGAAGTAGGGGTCAATGTACCAAACTCAACTATCATGATGGTCTTAAATGCTGAAAGATTCGGACTTGCTCAACTTCATCAACTTAGAGGAAGAGTTGGGAGAGGTAAACACCAATCATACTGCATACTAATAAATGAGAGCAAAACAAAAAAATCATCTCAAAGAATGAACATATTGAGAAGCACTAACAATGGATTTATAATAGCAGAAGAAGACTTAAAATTAAGAGGACCTGGGGATTTCTTTGGTGTTAGACAGTCAGGACTTTCTAAGTATGAAATTCAAAATTTAGTTAATGATATTGAAGTAGTGGAAAGTGTACAACAAATTTCAAAAAAGCTTATGACAGAAAATCCTTATCTAATAGGTAATGAATATAATAATTTAAAAGCTGCAATAAAAAATTTGTTTAAAGATGAAACAGTAATTTTTAACTGACAATAAGAGGTTACAATGAGGATTATTTCCGGAATTAACAAAGGTATGAAGCTATATGCACCTGATGGGATGTCAGTGAGGCCTACTAGTGATAAAATTAAAGAAGCTATTTTTAATATGATAGGTATTATTGAGGAAGATTCAATAATATTAGATTTGTTTGCCGGTTCCGGGAGCGTAGGCATTGAATTTTTAGCAAGAGGAGCGAAGTTAGCTTATTTTGTTGATTTATCTCGTAAAAGTTTGAACTTCGTAAAGAAAAATCTTGACTTATGTAAATTTAATGATAAGGCAAAGATAATTATAAGTGATTATGAAAAAGCAATTGTAAAATTGTCAAGTGAGAATATAAAATTTGATTATATATTTGCAGATCCGCCTTATGCTTTGAACTGTAGTACAAATATAGCACAAAAAATATTCGAGCATAATTTATTAAAGCCTGAAGGAATTTTAATAATTGAAAGCGATGAATCTGAAAAAGTAATTGATAATATAGATACAAACGTGATAAAATATAAAGAAAAAATATACGGAAGAACAAGGATAAGTATTTTTAAATACTCGGAGGAACAATTTTAGTATGAAAGTTTTATATACCGGAAGCTTTGATCCTATTACATTAGGTCATTTAGACATAATCAATAGAATTTCAAGTAAATTTGACGAAGTTGTAGTAACTGTATTTAATAATAGAGAAAAGAAATATTGGTTTGACATAGAAGAAAGATGTGATATGGTAAGAGGAGCAACAGCTCATTTACATAATGTGAAAGTTGATTTTACAGAAGGTTTAGTTGTTGAATACTGTGATAAACACAACATCAATTTAATTGTGAGAGGATTACGAGCAGTATCTGATTACGAGTATGAGTTAGCTATTTCAAGTATTAATAAGCATCTAAACAATAAATTAGAAACAATTTTCTTAGTCGCTTCACCGGAATATTCTTTTTTAAGTTCAAGCATGATTAAGGATGTTGCCGAACATGGCGGTGTTTTTGAAGATTTAGTTCCAATAAATGTTGGACAAGAAATACACAAAAAACTTGGGAGGATATAATATGGACATACTGAATTTATTAGAAAGAATCGAAGATATTATAGAAGAAAGCTCAAAATTTCCTTTATCAAATAAAGTAATGATAGATAAAGAGGAAGTTTTAGAAGTAATTAATGAAATTAGATTGAAATTACCTGATGAAATTAATAGAGCATCATGGGTTGCAAAGGAACGCCAAAGAATTTTAAACGAAGCTCAATCAGAGGCAGACGATATTATTGAAAAGGTTAATAAGCAACAACAGTATTTAATAGAAGAGAGTGAAATAACTAAACAGGCGCAAAAACTTGCAAATAGTTTAATCCAAGAAGCAGAACATAAAGCAACAGAAATGAAAATTAGCGCATATAATTACAGCGATGAAATATTGTCCAAGCTCCAAGACAAAATAAGAGAAATAAACAATATTATAGAAG
>JAEZGU010000052.1 GCA_023416855.1 Bacillota bacterium | reverse complement strand
TGCCTGCAATAGCAATTCTCTGCTTTTGTCCTCCTGAAAGCATGTGTGGAGGTCTCTTTCTAAATTCATACATACCAACAGCATTTAAAGCATCATCAACTCTTCTTCTAATTTCTGAAGGTTCAACTCCTTGATTTTCAGGACCAAAGGCTATATCCTCTTCGACGATGGTTGCCACAAGTTGATTGTCTGGATTTTGAAATACCATTCCTGCAGTCTGTCTTATGTCCCATAACTTTGAATCATCTGTGGTATCCATATTTTTCACATAAATTTTGCCTTCTGTAGGTAAAAGTATGGAGTTAATAAGCTTAGCTAATGTAGACTTGCCTGAGCCGTTGTGTCCAATAACTGCAGTAAATTCACCCTGTTTAATATTGAGATTTACACCATCAACAGCGTAATGACTGTCTTCCTTGTCATATTTAAATTTTACGTTTTCTATTTTAATAATATCTTCTATCATAATGCACCTGGCTATTATATTTTTCACTGCATTAAATAATAACATTATTCCAATAAATTTACAACAGTAAATTCATTCCCATAATAACAATATAACAGGAAATGCTCCTGTTATATTATTTTCTTAAATCTAAATTAATTCTACCATCCTTAACCTGGATTATCCGGTCTGTTTTTTCTGCAATTCTCTGGTCATGAGTTATTATTATGAACGTTGTGTTGAATTTTTTATTTATATCTCTTAAAATTGAATACACATTTTCAGTTGTTTCAGAGTCCAAATTACCAGTAGGTTCATCTGCCAAAATAATTTTTGGCTTGTTAATCAATGCCCTTGCAATAGCGGTTCTTTGTTGTTGACCACCTGACATATTTGTTGCCATATTATTTTTGACCTTTGAAAGCCCAACGAAATTTAAAAGTTCATCTGCCCACTCATCAACTTCCTTAGGTACTTTATAGCTGTAAATTTTATAGGGCATCAACACATTTTCCATTGCAGTAAATTCATGAAGAAGGTAATGAAACTGAAATATAAATCCTATTGTCTTATTCCTTAAAAAAGAAAGCTCAGTCTTGTCCATTGTATCAGTTCTTTTGCCGTTTATATAAACCTCGCCGGATGTTGGTTTATCCAATGTACCAATTATATTTAAAAGGGTGCTTTTCCCGCTTCCCGATTCACCTATAATGGAATTAAAACTATTTTCTTCAAAAGAAATATTTATATCATGAAGAACTTGAGTCTTTATTTTTTCTCCGTAAATTTTATTTATATTGTTAATTTCAATTATATTAGCCATTTTTAATTACCTCAATTGGATTTAATCTAGAAGTTATTCGTGCTGGAATCAATGAAGCCGTAGAAGCTGTTATTACCGCAAACATACCAGATAATGCAATAAAACCATAATTTATATAAATTGGTACCACAGGACTTCCATCTGGATTAACAGCAAATCTCGTAAACATACCTAACAGGGCTATACCAAGTACGATTCCAAGAAATGCTCCCAATACTCCCAACATCAGTCCTTGAAAAACAAATATAAGGCTTGCATCTTTGTCCTGAATTCCCATCGCCTTTAAAATTCCAATTTGCTTAGACCTTTGAACAACTGAAATTGCAAGAACGCTTGAAATTCCTAATAGTACCGAAACAAGCACAAATACCTGTATCATATAGCTTGAAACACTTTGACCATTTAATCCGCTCAATAAAGATTGGTTTAAATCCTTCCAGTTATCAACCTTTAAATCATCACCAGACAATGCGTATGCAACCTGTCTGGAAATTTCATCTGCCAAAAAAACATCCCTTACCTGCATTTCTACAGACGTAATACCATCTACATTCAAAATATCCCCTGCTGTTTTTAAATCTGTTACCACCCATGAATCATTTATGGATGATACCTGTAAATCAAAAAAACCTGTAATTTTTAGCCTATACACATTTCCTCTTGCTGTAACAAGCGTTATGTTATCCCCTAAAGATGTACCAGATTTAACAGCCAGTTCTCTTCCAATTAATGCCTCGTCTCTTTTTTCAGGAAGATTTCCCGCATACAAGCTATTTCTGAATTTATAAATTTGATCTGCTTCTTCTAAGTTAAAGCCTCTTATTACAACTGGTGCAGTATCTGTCTCATAATCTATGGAAGCTGAACCATCCAATGCAGGAGAAACATATTTAACCTGTGGACTGCTTATTTGTGCCTCGTATACAGTTCTTACCCAATCCTTAATTACTTTTTCTTCATTGGTTGCAGTAACAGTTATATGAGAAGAACTTCCTATGGTGGTATCCACTAAACTAATTTGCAAGCCTTGAATAAGTGAACCTATAAATATTTGTACTGCAACACCCACAGAAATTCCTAATGCTATTAAAAATGTTTGACCTTTTCCGGATCTTAAAAATCTAAGCGCAATATCAAATGACAATCTCATTTTCATCACCATCCTTTAATTTAGTTAAATCCTGAAAAGTTTCAAGGTATATGTCTCCTCCTATTTTCTCAATGGAGTTGACATTTTCTTTAAAAGCTAATCCTCCTACAATAATCTTTACATTTTTAATAACACTTTTTATATCCCGTATCATCTTTTGAGCTTCAAACAACAAATAATAATCAGTGACACTTATTGCTAGATAGTCTGGTTTTGTTCTTATAACTGCATTTAAAACCTGATTTTTAGGCGTGTTGGTTCCAACAAAAATTGTTTCATACCCCAGAATGTTAAAAAAATCGTCCATCATTCTAAGACCAATCTCATGATATTCCTTTTCAGGACATGCAAGAACAATTTTTTTATTTAATGCTTTAACTTGTTTTTTAAGCTTAATTACATAAGGATACAAACATTCTATTACTGAACGAACAATTGCTGTCTTTACATGCTCCCTCCAAATGCAATCCTCTTTATTGCATTCATCTATATTGTAAAGAGCAGTCTTTAATACATCCTCATAGAAAGAAGGAATTGTATATATATTTTTTTCGATTAATTCCAATGCTAGTTCTATACATTCATCTTTGTTTTCCCTGTCTAGTGCTTCTAAAAAAGCTGATTTATAGTCCATACACCCTCCTACTTCAGTATCTTGACTATCATACCGTCAATTAAATCAATTGGTGGATTGACTATAACTATATCATCTTCATTTATTCCTGTTTTAATATTAATGACATATCCATCAGTTAGTCCAGTTTCAACAAAGATCTTTTTAGCGGCATTGTT
>JAEZGU010000255.1 GCA_023416855.1 Bacillota bacterium | reverse complement strand
GGGCTCAAGTCCCGAATGGGATACTGAGCAATGCATAAAGTATAGGCTACACCCGTAGAAGTTCTTGAGGATATGGTTTCGGACAGGGGTTCGACTCGTTAAAGAATCGCCTTGAAGGGTGACCTTCAAGTGAAAATCCGGCTTTTTCGGTGAAACCGCATCGTGTGACGACGGCGGCAATACCGAGAGGTATGTGGAGGAATCCAACAGCCTTGTATCGACTTATAGACACCAGACAGGTGCACTAGGATGGAAGTTCTATGAAGGAATACTTCAAATAATTGCTTCCATAATACGCCGGGGGACTCATAAATATATGAGTTCAAGATATAGTCAGTACCATTGGAGACAATGGAAGAATATGTCCCCTCGCCTCCACCAATCAAACCCACGACCGCCTGTAGGTTGCTATAATAGCGACTTGCAGGCGGTTTTAATTTTAATATAGTGAGGTGGAACTTTTTAAAGGAATTACGATGGTTAAGCTTTGTATATAAAAATATTTCTTAATAGATAAAAAATTCAAATTCTGAAAAATATATTATATATTGTAAAGAAATTGTATAACTTTAAAAATTATGCTACAATTATTATAAATATGCTTGTGAGGCGAGATTATATGAATATTCAGACTCAAAACCAATCTAATAGTATTAAGCTATTTAATGAAGAAAAGTTTATAGGAGTAGACCTTCATGTACACACTCCCGCATCATCATGTTATAAAGGCAACAAAAAAGATAGCGAATACATTGAGATATTAAACAGGTTTATTGATAAGAATATAAAAGTTATTGCAATTACTGACCATAATACACTTAAGGGCTATGAAAAGATTCAGCAACTAAAAAAGGATATGGAAGATAGAATAAAGTTATTGGCTGACTATTTAGATGATAGTGATGAAATAAGGAAAAAGTATAATACGTTAGTAGAACAAATGGAAAAGTTAAAAGAAATTTTAGTTCTTCCAGGAGTTGAATTTGAAACTAAGGAATGTATACATTTATTGTTTATTGGTAACCCTGAATCTAATTTAGATAATTTGCAAGAATTCTTAAAAGATGCTGGCTATGAAGATGATATTCAGGGAGAGGAAGAAGCAAATATAATTTGTAAATATGATATTGAAGAATCAATGCAAGTTGCAAGTAACCTAGGGTTATTGGTAATTGCTGCTCATGTTGATGGTGATAAAGGAGTATATAATAGCTTCCCAAAAGGTAACAAATTTAGGGCTTCAGTTTTTAAATCGAATTCGCTAAATGCAATTTCTTATAACAATCCTATAACATGTGAGAAAATCAAAAGTATAATGAAAGACCCCAAATACTATAGAAGCAGTCCCATTTCATATATTCAGTCTTCAGATTATCATGGTGAGCCTGAGAAGCTAGGTACGAAAATTTCGTTCATGTATATGGAAGAGTTGACTTTTGAATCTTTGTGCAATGCCTTTAAAGATCCTGAAAGTTGTATAAGTCCAACACAACATCCAAAATATAATAATGTAATTAATAAAATTTTAGATGAAGATAATGCACTTACGCTTCAAAGTATCAGTACTAATGAGGATAATTTATTTTTAGCTCAATTTATGTGTGCTTTGCTAAACCAAGGCTATGGAACAGTAGTTGTTGGAGTTCAGATTAATCCTTCAAAAGTACTAATTGGCGTTGAACAAAATATTGAACAGTGGTTGAGTATACTTAGAGATATAAGTAATAAATTATATCCAAGTCATAAATACTCTGTAACAATATTTCCTTATGGAGATAAGAACATTCTTTCAGTTAGAGTAATTGGGAATCCAAATACCGTTTATAGCTTAAATAATGAAGAAATGTACGTATTAGAAGGAAAAAGTGCAAAAAAGGCATGTATTAAGGATTTGGTAGAGTCTGTAGAGAATAAAATATTAAAAAGTATTCAATCGTATCAGAGCATACATACAAAAAGAGTAGAGGTACTAGTTAATGAGATAAATAAACTTAAGATATCAATGTCTGATACATCAAAGCAATTCAGTGTAATTCATAAAATTGATAAAAATTCTTCTTTACTAAAAGATTTGTTAGAAGTTAGAATTGTTAATTATCAAGAATTAATGGTTAGTATAAATGATGAACCATATAATGGGGAATTAGTGGGAGACGTATTTTATGCGTGTGCAGATTCTCCAAGACTTGAATCTTCATACCTAAGATACACTTGTCCTATAACATCGAAATATAGAGCTACAGATATTGATATTGAAAAACAAATGGGGAATACTTTGATATTAGCACCAGGTGGAGCAATATATTATATTGACAAAATTGATGGGGAATGGGCTATACTCCCGTATGAGGGTAACTACCCTATTCCTTTACTAAAAGTTCAGGATAATTTAAAAGATAAGCTATCAAATTTAAGTGTAGTAGCATGGTTAAAGTCAACTGCATTTTTATTTTATTGTCATGTTACACAAGGTGACATAAATATATATAGAGCAGCAATATTTAAGCAAATTCCTATGCCTGCCTTGAAAATATTTTCCCATGGTAATGATATTGATAAGCTTGTATTATGTATTATTGATAAAGAAAAAAATTTTTTAGAACTAATTAATAAAGATAACGATTTATCTGAAAAAGAATTATCTGAAATTGCGAGAAATCATAATAGTGAAATTGAAAAACTTTCGTGTGAAATAGATAACTTAATATATAAGAGCTTAAAAATAACTGACGAGGAAGTCGAAGTGATTACTAAGTATTTAGATGAAAATAAAATCTATACTTTTCAAAGTATAGATTTAGGTCAAGTATAATTTGTTTACTATGAAAATAGTGGCTGATTGTAGATTTGTAGGACTACGGTTCGCCTCCACCATTCAGCAGAGGGAGTGTCGCAAAATTAGTAAAAACTAGTGAGCGGCGCTCCCTTCTCTTATCCCAAACTTTTTAGGTGTTAGAGAATTAACCTGACTTGACAGTAACTGAATAATTTTAGGTAATATCTCCTCTGGTCAATAATTAAATTGTAAGACTAACTATTAAAAGTCAAGTCTTAAAATGATATTTTCAAAAATAAAGTGCAGAAATATATTTAGATAATTATGAACTTAAAAACTCCATGAGGAATAGAGCATCTGCTATAGGTGCTCAAATTAGAAAAAGTGTTAAGCAGCCTTTAGGTATACCTGCTTTGTTTCTTCAAGATGGTATTAACTCTTACAATGCATATTTCGGCTGCATCCGGACACTGATTCCGGCAACATCCGGACAGCGTTTCGGAATTATCCGGACACCATTTCGGCACATCCGGACACCTTGT
>JAEZGU010000229.1 GCA_023416855.1 Bacillota bacterium | reverse complement strand
TGGTCGCATAGGTCAGAGTACCGGGAAAATTGCTGCTGCATTAGGGATGAATGTAATTGCTAACAATGGAGATGCAAAAAATATTAAAAACGAATCAGAAGTATCTGTTTCCTTAGATGAGCTTCTTGCAAAATCAGACGTAATTTCTTTGCACTGTCCATTGTTCCCATCAACAGAAGGGATAATAAACAAAAATACAATAGCTAAGATGAAAGATGGAGTAATAATTATAAATAACTCGAGGGGGCAATTGATAGTGGAACAGGATCTTGCAGATGCATTAAATTCGGGGAAAGTATATGCAGCAGGTCTGGATGTTGTGTCCTCAGAACCTATAAAAGCAGATAATCCGCTACTCAAAGCAAAAAATTGTATTATAACACCACATATTTCTTGGGCTCCAATAGAAAGTCGCATGCGTCTAATGAATTATGCAGTAGAAAATCTTGATACATTTTTAAAAGGACAACCAATTAATATAATAAACTAAGATTAACGTGGCAATGGAGGCAACTCATAGCCACGTTTTTTATACTGGAAATAAACCCCAATTTGTTTACGCTTAGACAAATGGTGGTATAATATAGGAAAACTACAACTATGAGGAACTGCTATGGACTTAAATAGAAACTTTGATGTTAACACGCAAATAGAAGCGTATAAAATGATTTTTGATACAGTTAGAATTATTGACCCTGTCAATAAAATTGTAACAAATTACAAAATTGATCCTTCAGCAAAGGATAGTGTTTTTTGCTATTCAATTTGGAAGGATAACAAACAATGCAAAGAATGTATCAGCTACAAGGCATTTATTCAAAATAAACCATTTATTAAATTGCAGTATAATGAAGATAAGCTTTATTTAATGTATGCAATACCAATAATGATAGATAACAATAGATTAATTTTAGAATTATTAAATGATGTAACAGATCATTTAGCATTTGAAACAGTTTCAGAAGATGGGGGTCACTCATTAAGAAACGCAGATCAAGATATTAAAAGTTTAATACTGAGAGATTCACTTACCAATCTATACAATAAACGATTTATAGAACAAAAATTACCTCACGAAATTAGCCTATGCAGTGAGAAAAATCCTCTATCAATAGCAATGTTGGATCTTGATCATTTCAAAAAAATAAATGATACCTATGGACATAATGTAGGGGATCAGTTCTTAGAAAAAATCGGAATTATACTATCTAAAGTAATAAGAATTGAAAGAGATTGGGTAGCAAGGTATGGTGGTGAAGAATTTTTGATATGCCTACCCGGAACCGATAATAAGAGCGCTTTTAAAGTTTTAGAGCGAGTAAGAAAAGCCATTGAGAAAATGTATATAAAAGTTGGAGAAGAAAAAGTAAATGTTACAGTATCTTTAGGTTTATACACTATAAACAATAAAGATATTAGTTCATCTGCTTTAATTCAGTATGCAGATGAAAAATTATATCAGGCTAAACAACAAGGAAGAAATAGAGTAGTGTCATAAATTGTTGCAACATATCCGTAACATAAGTATGTTGTTTTTTGTGATATAATGAGGAAAAGAAATAAAAGAGGTGAAAAAATGAAGAAAAAAGTATTTGGCTTTATTTTACTTACAACATTTTTAATGATAATTATATTTAATGTAGTGCCAAAAGCCTATGCTGATGGACCTATTAGGGTATTAATAGATGGTAAGAGAGTTGCTTCAGATCCTGAGCCGTTCATTAAAAATGGCAGAACTTTAGTTCCAATTAGAATAATAGCTGAAGAATTAAAAGCAGAAGTAAGCTGGGACAATGAAAAAAGAACTGTTCACATTTCTAAGGGTGATATGCATGTATCTTTAGTAATTGACAGTCATTTAATAGAGTACACTATAGATAATGAAACGATTTATAATTTAAGTGATGTTGCCCCACTAATTCAGGAAGATCGTACCTTCGTTCCAATAAGGCTTGTAAGCAATGCTTTAGGAGTAGGAATTGATTGGGACAATAATAAAAGAGCAGTATTAATTAATTCAAAACAAAGTTCTAATATAGAACCATTTTTTGATGTTAAAATTTCATCTGTAAAACCTGGACAAGTTATAACAGGCACCACAAATTTAAGTATGATAAACGAAAGTGAAATTAAGGGAGCATCTGAAATTAAATATTTGCTACTTAATCCGGATACAAAAAAAGGATTTATAATAGCAAGAGGAACTAACATAACAAGTTCATATAAATGGATTCCTGCAATGGAAAACAAAGGCTCTAAAATTTTAATTGCATCAATCTATGATGCTAAAGGCAACTTTTTAGCAGGAGATGCAGTTCCTGTAAAAGTAAACATAGTACCCAATATTAAATTGAAAGGTTTAACTGAAGGACAATTAGTTACAAATGACAGTGTTCCTTTAAGTGTTGATTTAAACTTTGCACCATTATATGTTAAATACGAAATAACAAATCCTGACACTGGAGCTTATTATATATCACCAGAGACAGATCCTTTAGGATCATTTACAATGGTTCCGGAAATGGAGGATAATGGCAACATGTCATTGCGAGTAATTGCATATGATACTAAAGGTAATCCATATTATGGTCCATACACAAAAGTAAAAGTGGATGCAAAAAGAACATTTTACCTTGGAGGAGTTTCGAATAACCAAACAATAGACGGTTCTGTTACGCTTCGAACTGTTAGAAATTTCAGGGTATCAGAAACTGAATATGTTGTTGTTGATACAAAGACAGGTGAGGAAACAGTTTTATATAAGTCAGGTTATGGAAATTACACTTGGACACCTACCATTGAAATGTCAGGTAGCAAACAGCTTTATGTAAGAGTTAAAGATACAGCAGGCAATACTCATGAAAGTAATAAAGTAAATGTCAATGTTTCTGTAATACCTAAGGTATCACTACAAAGTGTTGCACCGGGACAAGTAGTCACAGGTACAATTAATTTAAAAGTAGGAAGCAATGTAGCTTTAGACAGTGTAAAATATATATTAACTAACACAAGTACAGGAGCTCAACAAACATTGACAGGACAAACATATACTCCGGTTGCAGGAGATGAAGGTTCATGGAGCTTAAGAGCAGAAGCGGTTTATGCAGGTAAGGTTTTGAAGACAGAAGAAGTTAAATTTACTATATATACAGGTAAGCTTTATTCAGCACAACCTATAGTTGAAAAAAGTAAATTTTTAGACTTTGCTTCTAAGCTTGCAGTAGAAAGCAAAAATAAAACAGGCATGTCAGCAGCTCTTAAAACAGCTCAGGCAATACTTGAAACCGGATGGGGACAAAGCGTTCCTGTTGATAAATATAATGGAAAATTCTCATACAATATGTTTGGTATCAAAGGTTCTTCCACAAACGGTTCAGTTATATCTAACACATGGGAAGAGTATAATGGCGTATCATTTAGAGTGGACGATAACTTTAGAGCTTATAACAATGTTAATGAAGCATGGGATGATCACAACAACTTACTTCTTACAAGAGAAAGATATCAACCATTCAGAGACGTTATGTATGACAGTATGCAGGGTGCATGGGCATTAAAAAGATGCGGTTATGCAACAGATTCAATGTATGCGATAAAATTAGTTAATTTAATAAACACATATGAATTAAATAAACTTGATGAAACAGGAATTTAGAAATTTGAATATCCCTGTAAATAAAGTCCAACAGGTTAATACTTGTTGGATTTCTTATGCCCTAAATTCGATGCAATCTTAGTAACAAAGGTAATAAAACTTATTTTTATATCATATAGCTTTAATACTTAGTATTAAATTTATATGATGGAGGATGCATTGATTAATGATGACGTAAAACAAGTATATTCCATTGCAGGTGCATTTATTGCTTTTTTAATTGGCTCAGGATTTGCTACAGGTCAGGAAATAATGCAGTATTTTGCAGCATATGGATATTGGGGAATCATAAGTGCTGTAATTGTCTTTACTTTGTTTATGTATACAGGGGTCAGCTTTATTACTACAGGATATGTACATAAGTTTACAAAAGCTAATGACATATTTTTATACTATTGTGGTGAAAAATTTGGTCAACTATACGATTATTTTTCTATAGTTTTTGCCTATATGTCATTTTTCGTTATGATAGCAGGAGCTGGGGCAACATTGAATCAGCAATTTGGTTTGGGTGTTGCTTTTGGTTGTATAGCAATGGCTGTATTATCAATAGTTACAGTAATATTCGGCTTAGATAACATAGTCAATATAATCAGTAAAATAGGGCCTGTGATAGCAACTATGGCCATATTATTA
>JAEZGU010000223.1 GCA_023416855.1 Bacillota bacterium | reverse complement strand
AGATATCATTAAGCTATGGGTTTTTATATGAAATAGATGAAGAAAAGGTCTATGTATTAAATATAATAAAAGCCTCTCTTACTTCAGGTGAAACTCAACATAAGTACAATTTAAAGGTTGATAAGTTAGCCGATAAAATTGATAATCATATCAATATTGTATATGACTTGGATAGAGAAATTGCTCATACTGCAAGAATTTTATCAGAAACTATGTTAACTTCAAAGTTCATACAGGGAATACCAGTGGTTGGGGTAGTGGGAAGTATATCAAATTATAAAATTATCAATAAAATCAGCAACTATGCATCAATAAAGTATAAGAAACGATATTTGAGTAGGGTAAAATAATTCCCTACTTTTTTAATTAAAATTTAATATTTATATAATATACAATTAATGTTAAAATTGTATCGAAAAGGTATAATGTAGTTATTAATAATCAATTATTGCCTGACAATCTTACAAAAATGTAAGCTTATCTGTATAAAATGTAAGATTAATTTATGGTACTAATTGTTTGTTTTTGATAATATTAACTTGAATTTTATTTTGGGAGAGGGAAATGAAGAAAATTTTTAAGAAGAAAAGTTTTATAATTTTATTTATTGTAGTAGTATTAGCGGTTCCTATAATTATCGCGTTAAACAAAAATAAAGGGGTTACCGAAGTCTTCGTAAATGCAATATCTTTAGAAAAAAAATCCATAGAACAAATAATATCTGTAAAAGCGCCCTTAGAAGGAATAGAAAAAGCAGATGTTGTTTCACCTTTAAACTATGAGATTATCGATATAAAAGTAAAAGAAGGCGATGTAGTAACTAAAGATCAAATTTTAGCTGTTTTAGACAGTGAAGAATTAAAAGAACAAATTACTATTGAAGAGAATCAGATTGCTTTAGCTCAATTAGAGTTACAAGATAAAATAAAAACAATGCAAATAGAATATGATAAAGCGATTATTAAAATTAGAGAACTTGAAGATAGTTATAAGATTAACAAAGAGTTATTAGATAATGAAATTATAACACAGGAGAGTTTTGATAAAATCAAAAACAGCTTAAATGAAGCGAAAAGAAATTTAGATAGCTTTAACACAAAGGATGGTAAAATTGTTGCATCGCCATCAGAGCTAAAGCGTTTAGAAATTCAAATACAAGAATTAGAAAAGAAAAAGAAAGATTTAGAAAAGGTGTATATAAAAAGCCCTATAGATGGAACAGTAACAAGAGTGAATGTGAATATAGGTAGATATGCAAAGGATACTGAAGGCGAAAAGGCTATGTTTGTAGTCGAAAATTTAAATAACTTACAAATGAAAGTTTCCATAAGCGAATATGATATAGGAAAGTTGCATATTGGTCAAGAAGTTGAAGTTTATTCTGATGTTTTGAGGAATGATATCGCCAAAGGTGTTGTTTCAAGGATATCACCAACCGCAGAACAAAAGGATAATAATGCTATGGAAAGAGTTATCCCTGTTGTTATAGATATAACCAATAAACCTGACAACTTAATAGCAGGTGTTATAGCCACTGCGAAAATTAAAGTTGATAAAGCCGAGGATTCATTTGTAGTACCTTCAGGAGCATTGTTGCAAGCTGAAAATGATCAAGTTAAATTATTTATATTAAACGAAGACAATACACTGAAATCAGTAGTTGTTGAGACTGGTCTTGAAACTGACTTTGAAACAGTGATAAGTGGTGAAGAACTTGTTGAGGGATTAAATATTGTTGTTAATCCGGATATTAGCTACACAGATGGTATGACTGTGACACCTAATATTGAAACAGAATAGGGTAATGAAATGAATAAAATGATATCTATAAAAAATTTAAATAAAATATATAAAAACGGTTCAGTTGAAGTTCATGCATTGAGAGATGTAAATTTAGAAATAGCACATGGTGAGTTTATAGCAATAATGGGTCAATCCGGCTCAGGAAAATCAACATTAATGAATATCATAGGATGTTTGGATAGACCTACATCAGGGGAGTATATATTAGATGGCATTGATATTAGTAAGCAGGGACAAGATGAATTGTCTTTGATTAGAAATAAAAAAATAGGATTTGTATTTCAAGCATTCAATTTAATACCTCGAACTAATATTTTAAGAAATGTTGAGTTGCCTATGATTTATGCAAAAGTCAAATCGTCAAATCGTAGACAGAGAGCGTTAGAACTATTAGAAAAGGTAGGATTAAGAGACAGAATTAATCATGTACCAAACGAATTATCAGGTGGGCAGAAACAAAGAGTTGCAATAGCAAGAGCTTTGGCTAACAATCCTCCTATAATTTTAGCAGACGAACCAACAGGAAATTTGGATACTCAGTCTTCAGAAGATATAATGGAAATATTTAAATCATTAAACAATGAAGGAAACAGTGTAATTTTAGTTACACATGAACCTGAAATTGCAAAGTATGCTGATAGAGTCATTGTATTTAGAGATGGTGTGATTATAGAAGACAGTCAGAAAGAAGGTGCTTTAAAATAATTTGGTTAGAAAATATTAAAATTGCCTTCCAATCGATTTTATCTAATAAAATGCGTTCGCTCCTTACAATGTTGGGTATTATTATCGGTATAAGCTCAGTTATTACAATTGTTTCGATTGGTGACAGCATGAAGGGCGTAATGGACGATATTTATAAAGACATTGGAAAAAACAGAGCATATATGTATGTATACAATATTGAAGATTTTCGTTCAACAGATTTTTTCTATATGGAAGACTTGGAAGTCATAAAAGAAAGATTTGGTGATAAAATTGCATATGTATGCCCTTCTGAATCCATAAGAAGCGATGTATCTATTAAAAAGAATACTGTTAAATTAAATATGACATGTGTAGATAGCGGTTTTGATAATGTTCAACATATCAAAATGCTGTATGGAAGAATGATAAACAAAAGCGATGTGGACAGAAAAAGCAGAGTAATAGTGTTAGAACAAAATGCAGCTTTGAAGATGTTTAATAAAGAAAATGCAATAGGAGAAACTATTAGAGTTAAAATAGAAAACAATTTAGAAGATTTGCTTGTTATAGGTGTGTATAAAAACGAAGAGTCGCCGGTTTTATCACTCCTTCAAGGACAGAAAATATATGAAGACAGTTATGTACCGTATACAATGGCATTTCCTTCAAATTATGGTTTTTACAGCTTGGATGTATTTGTATCAGAAAAGAAATCAGTTAGTGAAGTTGGGAATGATTTAGTATCCTATATTGCAAAGATTAAAAATAGAACTAATGATAATTATATATTCTATACTGTAGAAGAAGACCAAGAGACGATAAACGGTATTGTTGGAGGAATGTCGGTAGCAGTTGCTTGTATTGCAGCCATATCATTACTGGTAGGCGGAATTGGAATTATGAATATTATGCTTGTTTCAGTAACGGAAAGAACAAGGGAAATTGGTATAAAAAAAGCTCTTGGAGCAAGAACTAATGATGTATTATTTCAATTTTTAATAGAATCTGCAACACTTTCTGCAATAGGTGGAGTAGTTGGAACTATGTCGGGGATTGGATTGGTAATGTTAGGCGGATCGATTATTTCATTGCCAATAGTTGTTAATCCATTTTCTGTAGTAATCGCTGTAGCTTTTTCAATGATTATCGGAGTGATTTTTGGATATTATCCAGCAAAAAAAGCTGCAAAAGCAGACCCTATTGAAGCTTTGAGATATGAATAAAAGCATTCAAAAAATAATGTACACAGTAAAAGCAAGGAAAACTATTATCCTTGCTTTTTTTTGTATAACAATTTAGAATGAGAATAAATATATAATTATACACTTTTATGAAAAAATATTTGACAAGATATTTTAAAAGTGCTAAGATACTATCTATCGAAAATAAAATAAATCACAATTTTGGAGGCTAAAAAATGAAAAAAGTAATATCTGTTTTATTGTTAATTGTTATGGTTTTTGCGTTGTTTACAGGATGTAGCACTAATAGCGACATAAAGAATTCTACTGATGATAATACTAACCAATCACCATCGGATGACACAACAAAAGAAAAATTAGTTATGTATACTAATGCAGAATTTGCGCCCTTTGAATATTTTGAAGGACAGAATATAGTAGGTGTTGATATTGACATAGCTAATGAAATAGCTAATTCGTTAGGAAAAGAATTAGTTGTTGAACATTTAGATTTTGATAGTTTGCTACCTGCTATTATAACTGGAAAAGCAGATTTTGTAGCAGCAGGGATGACTATTACTCCGGAAAGACAAGAGGAAGTAGATTTCTCTATACCATATGTTGATTCTGTACAAAATATAATATATAAAAAAGAAGCAGAGCTTAAAAATATGGAAGATTTAAAAGGGAAGGTAATTGGTGTTCAATTAGGAACAACAGGAGATTTAGCTATATCAGATGCTATCAATACAGAAGGTGGAGAACTTAATGGTTCCGGAGCAGAGGTTAAAATGTATTCAAATGCATTAGAAGCTTCACAGGATTTAATGGCTGGTAGATTGGATGCAGTAATAATAGATAAATTACCTGCAGAAGAAATAGTAAAAAACAACAGTGATAAACTTGGAACAGATAATTTCGGTGAAATAGGAGAATATTATGGTATAGCAGTTAAAAAAGGCAATACAGAATTATTAAAAGCCATAAACTCAACACTTGAAAAGTTGTTGGAAGAAAATAAAGTTGAAGAGTTTATTGATAAGCACACAAAATAAACAAAGTAAAAGGCGAAAGCTAATGGCAATCGCCTTTTTTTTAGAAGGAAAGGAAGAAAAATGGATAAGTTTCTAAACAGTTTTAATAAAACGTTCATCATGGATTCAAGATATGAGCTGTTTTTAACAGGTATAAAAAACACTATCACAATTGCTTTTTTTGCGACACTTATGGGCATTGCTATAGGTTTGATGGTTGCGGTTGTTAGGTATAGCGCAAAGAACAACAAAAAGCTTTTTCTGTTGGATTTATTATGTAAATTGTATGTTTCTGTAATAAGAGGTACACCTGTTGTTGTGCAATTATTGATTATGTATTATACTGTTTTTGTTAATATGAATAACACGGTTTTAATTGCTATAATTACCTTTGGAATTAATTCAGGTGCATATGTGGCAGAAATAGCCAGAGCCGGGATAGAATCTGTTGATAAAGGTCAAATGGAGGCGGGATTATCTTTAGGATTAAACAGTAATAAAACAATGTTTTTTATCATATTGCCACAGGCAATAAAAAATATTTTGCCTGCTTTGGGTAATGAATTTATAGCTCTTTTAAAAGAAACTTCGGTTGCAGGATTTATTCCGGTAATAGACTTAACTAATGCAGGTAATCTTGTAAGAAGCAGGACTTTTGAGCCCTTCTTTTCATTATATGCTGTTGCATTAGGTTATCTCATAATGGTTCTTGGTTTAGGAGCCATTCAAAAAAGATTTGAAAGGAGCTTATCCCAAAGTGATAGAAATTAAAAATTTAAATAAGAATTTTGGAAACAATCATGTACTTAAAAATGTAAGTACGACCATAAAAAAGGGAGAGAAGGTTGTTATAATAGGACCGTCAGGTTCAGGAAAGAGCACTCTTTTAAGATGTATGAATTTACTTGAAACTCCTGATTCTGGAAGCATTATTTTTGAAGGACAAAATATTACAGATATAAAATGTGATATAAATAAGATAAGACAAAAAATGGGGATGGTTTTTCAACATTTCAATTTATTTCCTCATTTGAACGTATTAGAAAATATAACATTAGCTCCTATAAAATTGAATTTGCAAACTAAAAAGGAAGCTGAGAACAATGCCATAATCCTTCTTGAAAGAATTGGGCTTGAAGATAAAAAACATGAATATCCAAATAAATTGTCAGGCGGGCAAAAACAAAGAATTGCTATAGTACGTTCTCTTGCAATGAAGCCTGATATTATGCTTTTTGATGAACCCACATCAGCATTAGATCCTGAAATGATAGGTGAAGTGTTGAGCCTGATCAAAGACCTAGCAATGGATGGAATGACCATGGTAGTTGTAACTCATGAGATGGGGTTTGCTAAAAATGTTGCTAATAGGATTATATTTATGGATGATGGGAAAATATTGGAGGAAAACTACCCTTCAGAATTTTTTTCTATGCCAACTCATGAAAGAGCTAAAGAATTTTTGTCTAAAATATTGTATAATATATAAATATATTTATTTGTTGTAATATAACTATAAACAAGGAGTTTGTGTATGAATCTATCTAAAAAACAAATAGACCGTTACATTAGGCATATCATTATGCCGGAAATAGGTGAGAAGGGTCAAAAGAAATTGATTGAATCCTCTGTACTTCTTTATGGTGAAAATGTTAAAGAGCTTATGCCTATGGTGTTATACCTTTCGGCATTAGGAATAGGTAAAATATTTTGCTGTTTAACAGATAATGAAGGGTATGAATCCTTGTTTTATAAAGCTAAAGATTTAAACGATGATGTATCTATTGAAATTGTGGATGATAATATCCTGTTTGCTAATGCAGATATTAGGGTTATGTTGGGAAGTGTTAATTTCATCAAAAATTCTATTAATAATAGTACATTTATTCCAACAATTATTTCAATGACAAATGATTGGCAGGGCACACTTCAAACGTTCACTACTGAAAAAGCCATTAGTGAATTTATTGGATATATAGGTAGTGAGGAACAAATAGTAGAAAAAAACACATTAATAACTTCATTTATAGGGGCTTTATGTACGGTAGAATGTGTTAAGCTATTGCTTAATTTAGGAAAAGTACATGAAGATTTATTATTGTTTGATATGCTCAATATGGAATTTAGCACTTATGATAAAAATAAATATGAAATAGCAATTAATAATTTTAACAATCAATGTAATGCAATTTTAAGCAAGGATGAAATATTAAAAAAACTTAAGAATTCTAAGGTGCTTATAGTTGGCTCCGGGGGACTTGGTTCTCCGGCAGCGCTAAGTCTTGCAATCGCGGGGGTTGGAACTATTGGATTGTTAGATTTAGATAAGGTAGAATTAAGTAATTTAAATAGACAAATATTACATTCAGTTTCAAGACTTGGAGTTGATAAGCCTGAGTCTGCAAAAAGTTTTATTTTAAGTATTAATAATGACATTAAGGTAAATACACACATTATGGAATTAAATATAGAAAACTCAAAGGAAATAATTAGTAATTATGATGTTGTAATTTCTGCAGTTGACAATATTCAAACTCGTTACATAATTAATGACACATGTTATTTAATGAAAAAACCTATTGTCGAGGCTGGAGTATTAAGGTTTGATGGAACTAACACAACAATTATCCCTGATGAAGGTCATTGTTACAGATGCCTATATCCTAATGTAAATATTAGTGGTATGACATGTTCGCAAATAGGTATTTTAGGTTCAGTTGCAGGAGTTATGGGATTTATTGAAGCTATAGAGACAGTAAAGATAATTAATCGTATAGGTAGTACGTTAAAAAATAAAATATTGTTGTTTGATGGATTAGAAATGGAATTTAATATTATAAATTTAGAAAAGAATCCTGAGTGCCCAATTTGTAGCTAATTATATTTGCTATTAGGAGCATGCATAAAATAATTAACCAAACCCAATAAGTATATTATTTAACAGCAATACTTGTTAAGTTAATTTAACAAAGTCGTGTTGACTTCATAAATCTAAAGTGCTATTATGATGAAGTCAAGACATGTTATGACGTTAAAAATTGTATTTTAATTAACAAAATATTGCGCAAACGAATTATTTATATTTGAAATGTATTAATTATTATAAATACATGATATAAAAGATACATACTTGGAGGGTATAATGAAAAAATTATTAGCTGTAGTATTATGTGTATTTATGCTTTTAAGCATAGTGGCATGTGCTAAAGAAACTCAAGCGCCACCTGCAAATGCTGAGACATTAACTGGTGTTGGCAAGGGATTTGGTGGAGACGTCAAGGTTACTGTTACAAAAGAAGGGGACAAGATTATTGGTGTTGTAGCCGAAGGTCCTCATGAAACAAATGGAGTAGGTACACCGGCTTTGGAGCAATTACCTGCCAAAATAGTAGAAGCTAATTCTACTGAAGTTGATGTTATCGCTGGAGCAACTATAACAAGTAAAGCAATAATATACGCTGTTAACAATGCGTTAGATCCTGTAAAATATCCGGCTCCAACTGATGAAGCTAAGGAAGATAAAAAACCTGAAGCAGTTGTAGCTGCAGAGGTATATCAAGGTTTTGGTTTTGCAAGTGAAGGTCGTTTAGGTCCTGGAAAAGATGATACAGATACACCTGTTTTCAGCTTCAATGATGTATTTGCACATACATTATTTGACCAGGAAGGTAGAATTCTTGCTATGACAGTTGATGTATTGGAAGTTGCAACTCCAAACTATGATGGAGATGGTATGCCACATTTCAGCGGATTCCCTGGACAAGGTGGATATAACAATGATGCAAATCATGATGAAAAGGTTGATGGTAAAACAGAAGATACAGAAGATAATTTCATAGCAGAGATTAAAGGTTGGTTATCTAAGAGAGACCGTGGTGATGCTTACAAAATGGGATCAGGTACATGGGCTTCAGAAATGGATAAATTTGAAGATATATTTGTAGGAATGACTATAGAAGAAGTTGAAGAGTGGTTTAACAAATATACATCTGATTTAAACGGAAGACCATTAAAAGATGGTTCTGATAAACCTGAAGATAAAGCAAAATATGATGCATTAAGCGATGATGAAAAAGCAATGTTGACAGATGTTACTTCTGCAGCTACTATGAGCTTGAAAGATCCTCACGGTGATATTATATTAGCTATCAAAAGATCATTTGAAAACAGAGTACCTTTAACAGATGTTGAAGAAGTTGCTTCTATGGGAACAGTTGTATTACCGTTACATCGAATAGGACCTGGAAAAGATGATACAGAAACACCTGTATATAGTTTCAATAAAGTATTTGCTAACGCATTATTTGATGGAAGTGGAAAAATTGTAGCTTTATATATTGATCAATTAGAAGTTGCAACACCAAATTATGATGGTGACGGAATGCCTCACTTTACAGGATTCCCTGGACAATCTTACAACAATGACGAAAACCATGATGAAAAAGTTGATGGTACCTTAACAGCAACAAATGATAGCTTTTTAGAAGAAGTTAAAGGTTGGAAAACAAAGAGAGATCGTGGTGACAGCTATAGAATGGGTACTGGTACTTGGGAAACACAAATAAACAAATTCCAAGAATTATTTATTGGTAAGACTATTGATGAAGTAGAAGAATGGTTCGAAAATTATACATCTGTATTAAATGGAAGACCATTAAAAGATGGCTCTGATAAACCTGAAGATAAAGACAAATATGATGCATTAAGTGCTGATGAAAAAGCAATGTTAGCAGATGTTACTTCTACAGCTACTATGAGTTTAAATGATAGCCACGGTAATATAGTTGGAGCAATCAAAAAAGCTTATGAAAATCGTATAGAAATTGATTTAACAGTTAAATAAATACTTATTGGATTAAGGAAAAATGCCTTCAATTAAATAATTGAGGGCATTTTTTGTTTTTGTCATAGGTTAAGTATATTTAAAAATAAATAATATTAAAAATAAATATTGGTTATACTATTAAAAATAAATTATTTTATGGAGGGCTATATGAAAAAATTAGCTTTAATAATAAGTATTTTAATGGTTTTTAGCATGGTTGCATGTGATAACAATAATGACGTTAATGATAACGCGGGTAATGTTGAGGATTTAAACGACAATGTTAATAATCCAAATGATCAAAATAATGGTGTTGTTGAAAATGGAGATAGCACAGGTATACTTGGTGGAGATGAAGATACAGAAACCTTAACAGGCTCAGCTCAAGGTTATGGTGGAGAAGTTACTGTAACCGTTATGGTAAATGGAGATGATATTGTGTCCGTTGAAGCAAAGGGAGAAAAAGAAACTCAAGGTGTAGGTTCAAATGCAATTGAACAATTACCTGATAAGATAGTAGAGGCAGATTCAACGGATGTTGAAGTTGTATCAGGTGCTACTGTTACAAGTAATGCTATAAAGCAAGCAGTAGATAAGGCTTTGGAAGGAAGAAAGTAAAAAACCAGCTCAGCTGGTTTTTTTAATAAAAGATTTAGGGAATCTTCTTAATCATATAATGACGATAAAATCAACGATGTTGATGATTCTTTTATGCTATCTATTGTATGAAGTTGATCTTGTAAAGCTTTTAATTCTAATGGAGTCTTGCATCTTACTTTCATTATTATGCACCATGTGCCGGTTACGATATGACATTCTTCAATTACTAAGTTATTGATTTCAAGCATTTTTAGTTGTTCAAGTAGCTTATCATAATTTGTGGTTCTAACTCTTAACGAAATTAAAGCATTTGTAGTGTAACCAAGTTTAAACCATTCTATTTTAGTTCTGTAACCTGAGATTACACCTTGTTCTTCCAATTTAGTTACTCTATTATGTATTGCAGGTCTTGACAAGTTTAAGCGCTTAGAAAGTTCTTCGTGTGATATACGTCCTTCTTTTTCAATATTTTGTAAAATTTGCATATCTAATGAATCCATATCATACCTCTTAGTTTATGGTTTTTATTAAATTCATTTAAAATATAACACAAAAGTTTAAATTTTGCAAGTAGAAGTGAATAATAATGTTAACGTTTATTGACATTGAAAATTTATTATAATATAATAAATCTAATAAAATTTGGCTAAAGATATTAGATGTTAGGAGACAAGTTTTAGTATATTTGTGTATGCTAAAAGTTTGTCTTATTTTTATTATTTAGGAGGATATCATGAGCAAAGTTGTAATTACCGGAAATACTCTTACGATAGAAGAATTTGTTTTAGTTTGTAGGAATTTTTATGAAGTAGAATTATCAAAATCTGCAGAAGAAAAAGTGAAAGCTTCAAGAAAAATAGTTGATGATTTTGTAGAAAATGGTGATGTTGTTTATGGAATAACAACAGGATTTGGTAAATTTAGTGATGTTTCAATTTCAAAGGATGAATCAGAGCTATTGCAAAAAAATTTAATAGTTACTCACGCTGTGGGAGCAGGTAAACCCTTTGAAACAGAAATAGTCAGAGGAATAATACTTTTGAGAATTAATAATTTAGCAAAAGGATATTCAGGTGTTAAGCTTGAAACAATACAAACAATGATTAACATGCTGAACAAAAGAGTTCATCCTATTGTTCCACAAAAAGGTTCATTAGGTGCAAGTGGTGATTTAGCTCCACTTTCACATATGGTTTTACCTATGATTGGTTTAGGATTGGCTGAATATAATGGTAAAGTTATTTCCGGCGCAGATGCTATGAAGGAAGCGTGTATTCCGATTATTACACTAACATCCAAGGAAGGTCTTGCACTTATTAATGGAACACAAGTTATGACTTCAGTAGGTGCATTAACCGTATATGATGCATTGAACTTAATTAAAGCTTCTGATATAGCTGCTGCGTTAAGCTTTGAGGCTCATAATGGCGTTGTTAATGCTTTAGATTCAAAAGTTCATGAAGTTAGACCACATAAAGGACAAATCGATACCGCTAAAATAATTCAAAAACTGTTATCAGAAAGCAAAATGACAACTCAGCAAGGAGAAATAAGAGTTCAAGATGCATATTCTCTTAGATGTACACCACAGGTACATGGAGCCAGCAAAGATGCTATAAATTATGTAAAAGAAAGAGTTGAAATAGAAATTAATTCTGTTACTGACAATCCTATTATATTCCCGGAAACAAAAGAAGGAATATCAGGTGGCAACTTCCATGGTCAGCCTATGGCATTAAGTTTTGACTTCTTAGGAATTGCATTAGCTGAACTTGCAAATATATCTGAAAGAAGATTGGAGAGATTAGTAAATCCGGCTTTAAGCGGATTGCCTGCATTTTTAGTTGAGCACGGTGGATTGAATTCAGGTTTCATGATTGTTCAATATTCTGCGGCAGCATTGGTTTCAGAAAATAAAATATTAGCGCATCCTGCATCAGTTGACAGCATACCTTCATCTGCAAATCAAGAGGATCATGTTTCTATGGGTACTATAGCTGCACGAAAAGCAAAAGAAATAATGGAAAATGTAAGAAGAGTAATTGCAATGGAAATTATGTGTGCATGTCAAGGAATAGATTTAAGAATAAACAAAGGATTAGGTAAGGGAACTGCACCTGTCTACAATAAAGTAAGAGAATTTGTTCCAATGTTAGTGGAAGATAGACCACTTTATGAAGATATAAATAAATGTGAAGAATTAATTATTAATGGAACGATTATAGATGTATGTGAAAATGAAGTAGGAAAAATAGTATTTTAGTTGTTTCATATATTAGCGTTTCATTTGTAATGAAACGCTTTTTTATTTGCCATTGAATTAAGTAAATGTTATAATTACACAGAAGTATAGAAAAATATATATATAATAAAATTATTTTGGAACAAATAATAAAAATTATCGTCTTATATAATAACCGAACTGGGTGAAACAATGAAAAGCAATGAATTATTGTTAATTGAGCAAAGCCGGCAAGGAAATGTAGAAGCTTTTGAAGAGCTAATAAAGGATTATAAGAAAGTAGCATACAATATAGCTCTCAGAGTACTTAGAAATGTTGAAGATGCTGAAGATGCTTCACAGGAAGCGTTGATAAAGGTGTTTAAAAATATACAGAATTTCAACATGGAATCCACTTTTAAGGTGTGGATGTATAGAATTGTTGTTAATACTTGTATTGATTTTAAAAGAAAGAAAAATATTAATGTTGTATCTATAGATGAAACTATAGATTTAGGGGGAAACGGCCAGATGCATAGGGAAATTGCAGACGACTCGAATAACCCGGATTCATTGGTTGAAAGAAATTTCAATAATAAGCTTATTAATGATGCAGTTAATAAATTAGATGATGATTATAAAAACATTATTATATTAAGGGATATTCAGGGGTTTTCATATAGCGAAATATCAGAAATTTTAACTTGTAATATAGGAACCGTCAAATCAAGATTGAACCGAGCAAGAAAAAGTTTAAAAGATATATTAGAAAATGAACTTAAAATTCAGTGTTAGGTGGTGACGAAATGAACTGTGATGAAATTAGAAATTTATTATCCTCATATATAGATAATGAAACTGACGAGGATGAAACGCTCTTAATTGAAGAGCATATTAATAATTGCGATGATTGTAAAAAAGAATTAGAAGATTATAAAAAAATTATTAAGGCATTAAACGACTTACCTGATGAGGAGCCACCTGCAGGATATTGTAAAAGATTGCATGAAAAACTATTGAATTCTAAAGTGACTGTTTTTAAAGATGAATCAGTCATGAAAACAGAAACACATAGAAATAAAAGAAGCAAATACAGTTGGGTTAAGTATGGCGGTATGGCTGCTGCGTTAGTGTTGGTATTTACTATAGCTTCAATAAAC
>JAEZGU010000204.1 GCA_023416855.1 Bacillota bacterium | reverse complement strand
GTTATAGCATTTTCATAATCATACAGATGTGTTTTATTAGTAGTTCCCACTTCCTTTAATATACAACTACTTTGCTCCATAACTTCAGGAACCCTAAATGAACCTCCTATTTCAACTAATTCTCCTCTTGAAACTATCACTTCTTTATCCTTGCAAAGGGCGGAAAGAATCAATAAAACAGCAGCAGCATTATTATTTACAGCCATAGCTGCTTCTGCTCCTGTGATTTTAGTAATTATTTTTTCAAAATGAGAATATCTTGAACCTCTAACACCATCTTCTATGTTATATTCTAAATTTGAATACCTTGTAACTAATGCTTTTATCCTATCAGCTGCTTCTTCGGATATTAATGCTCTGCCTAAGTTAGTATGTAAAATAGTTCCTGTTCCATTTACGACGCTTTTTAAATTATATTCAGTATAACTTTTTACTTCATCTACGATATCAGATATTACATTTGCAATTTTTTTATTGATTTCTTCTTCGTTATCAGAAGTATTTATAAATACTCTTAACGCGTCTGTAACCTCTCTTATCGACTGTAGAATATATTCTCTACTGCACTTTTTTTCTAAATATTTAATTTCATCAGCTTCCATCAATATATCAACTTTAGGAATACTTCTGAAATATAAGTTTTTATCCATATGTTCTCCCTTATGATTCTATGTTATTTTACAATAACATTATAGTTTCCTAATTTTTCTGTAACTTTGCCTATAACGGCAAATTTAGTATCTAAGCTATTTTTTAAATCTTTTACTATATTATCTACGTATTTTTCATTGACAGCAAACAATAATCCTCCTGAAGTTTGAGGATCATATATTAAATCAACAAATTGCTCGTCAATACCATCCACAGAAATTTTATTATCAAAAAATTCTCTGTTTCTATATGCGCCGCCCGGCACAAGTCCTAATGATGCATAATTTAATGTACCATTTATAACCGGTACATCCTTTATATCGATTACAAAGGTCTTATGGCTTGCTTCTGCCATTTCTGCTGAGTGTCCTGCTAAACCAAAACCAGTTATATCGGTACAACAGCTTACAGGGTAATTTTCAATAACTTCTTTTGCTTTTTTATTTAGTGCGCTCATAACAGCAATCGCTTCATCCTTTGATTCATTTGAGCACATTTCAGCCTTGATTGCTGTATTTACTATACCCGTTCCTATTTGCTTAGTCAAAATTAGAACATCCCCTATTTCCGCACCAAAATTTTTCAATATTTTATCCGGATGAATGAAACCTGTAACACATAATCCGTATTTTGGCTCATCATCCTCCACTGAATGACCACCTGCAATAGTTGCTCCTGCCTCCATAACCTTAGAAGCTCCACCCTTTAATATCTCTGCCATCACATCAGGGTCAAGACAATTTGGGAAACCAATTATATTTAATGCTAATGCCGGTTCTCCTCCCATAGCATAAATATCACTTAAGGAATTTGCTGCAGCAATTTGTCCGAAAATATAGGGGTCATCAACAACAGGGGTAAAAAAATCAACTGTTTGAATCATGGCAATATCTTCGTTTATTTTGTATACACATGCATCATCTGATGTTTCTAATCCCACTATTAATTTATCATTTTTAAACTTTGGTAGCTTGCTCAAAACTTGAGCAAGGGTCTTTGGACCTATTTTTGCCGCTCAGCCTGCTGCTTTAGTCATCTGAGTAAGACGTATTTCATCTCTTGACATACTAACACTCCAATCAATTATACTATAAAGCTTCTTATACACAGTTAATCAACTGTAATCAGATCTTTCATTTTTTCAAATGTCTTTTCACCTATACCATTAACATTCTTTATTTCTTCTATAGAGCTAAAGGATTTATTATTTCTATAATCTATAATTCTTTGGGCATAAACATCGCCTATACCGGAAATTGTCATTAACATTTCCTTAGATGCAGTATTTATATTAATTAATTTACTGCTAATATTTGTTTCACTTTCGCCAATTTCATCTATGCTTAATATGTATATTTTTTCTCCATCATTAAGTAATTTTGCTTTATTAAGGTTTTTAGTATATGCGTTATCATTAAGACCACCAGCCATAATAATAGCATCATTGACTCTGCTACCTTCTTTTAACTCATAAACACCCGGAGTTTTTACAGCACCGTCTATATCAACAAACAAAACTTCAGATTTTTCTGCATTATCATCATTTTCAATATTTCTTTCATATTCCTTAAATACAATTTCTTCTTTGGTTGATAATTTAATCCCCAAGTAAGTCATAATCGATAATGCTATGATTAAAACAACCGTAAGTCCTTTATTGTAAACACGATTGTTCATAAAATCTCCTATCTTCTAAATAAAACAGTATTAGACATATACAATTACATTATACATTATTTTTACAAAAAATCAAAAATTATAATTACAAAAGCTTAAAATTCTGCTATACTATTATTTGATTTGTATAATTAAGGAGTTTACAGATGATTAAAAAAGTTATTTCCCTATTATTGTTACTTTCTACAATTTTGTTAAATATATCCTTTGCCTATGCAGCACCAAATATTATATGCCAAACGGCAGTGCTTATAGATGTAAAAACCGGAACAATATTATATGAGAAAAAGGCAAACCAAAAAATGTACCCTGCAAGCTTAACAAAGATTATGACTGCAATTTTAGTATTAGAAAGAGGTAATTTGTCAGATTTCATAACTGTTGATGAAGATACTCCTTATGAGATAGCAGGTAGTCATATCGCTTTAGAACCAGGTGAAATATTAACCGTAAAAGATTTAATATATGCATTAATGCTACCCTCAGCAAATGACGCAGCACTTGCATTAGCAAAAAGCTATGGTGGAACTGAGGATAATTTCGTAAAGCTTATGAATAATAAAGCTAAAGAGATTGGTGCAATAAACACAAATTTCGTAAATCCTCACGGATTACATGATCCTAACCATTATACTACGGCTGCAGACCTTGCTTTAATTGCAAAATATGCTATGGAAAATGAAACATTTCGAAAAATTGTTAAAACAACGAAATATGAAATACCACCAACAAATAAAAAAAATGAAACAAGATACTTTGCTAACTTGAATAAGCTAATACATAATACAAGCTATAATCAAATATATGTAAACGGTGCATATATTGACCCAACTTATGAATTTGCAACAGGAATAAAAACAGGTTATACACCTGAAGCAGGTAACACTTTGGTTGCAAGTGCTAGTAGGAATGGGACTGATTTAATAGCTGTAATTATGAATGGAGTATCTTTAGAAATGTACCAAGATGCTCATAATCTCTTTAATTATGGTTTTAAAGAGTATGAAAGCTCCACGCTTATAAGCAAGCATACTTTTGTACAAAATATTGAGGTTAAGAACGGAGATAGTAAAGAAATATCAGCAATTACAGAAAGTGATTTTACAACCTTAATTAAGAAAAGCTCAAAAAGCAATATTGAATCAGAAATTATTATAAACGATATTAATTTGCCTATAAAGAAAAATGAAGTTATTGGTAGAATTGATTACAAATCAGAGGGCAAGTTAATAGGAAGCGTTAATCTTATAACTCCTATAACCGTAAACAGTACTTTAACTGAAAATTCAGGTGGAAACTTATTTTTTTCAGTGATCAAAACAATTCTTTATATTGTAGCTTTTGGAACAGCAGTTGTATTTCTGTTAAAAATCTATAATGATATTAGAGTTAAACTAATAAGGAAGAAAAGAAAGAGTAGATATAATAGCTAAAAAAATTCAGGTTACCCTGAATTTTTTTGTTTTTATTTAGAACTTAAGCAGCTTACACCTACACAACCGCTATTGCATCAATTTCTACATTACCATCTTTCGGTAATCTTGCTACTTCCACACAAACTCTTGCAGGCTTAGTATCTCCAAATACTTCACTGTACATTTCATTAATTAAGCCAAATTGGTTCATGTCTTTAATAAACACTGTACATTTAACTACATCCTTCAAAGATGCACCTGCTTCTTTTAGTATAGCTTCAAGATTGATTAAACATAGTTTAGTTTCTTCCTTAATGTCTCCACCTTTATAAAGCTCTCCCGTTGCAGGATTAATAGCTAACTGACCTGATACATAAATAGTATTGCCTGCTTTTATTCCTTGTGAATAAGGACCTACTGCTGCAGGAGCATTGTTTGTTTGAATTACGGTATTCATAGATTTCCTCCTATTTCCAATTTGTTATTCCATATTTTTCAACATCTATTGAATTATTATCATACCACAGTGATTCAAGGTCATATGTTTCCCTTTCATCTCTATGAAAAATATGAACAATTATATCATCGGTTTCTAACAATATCCATCTTCCTGTATCAAAACCTTCTTTATAATAAAAGTCTATGTCTTCTTTAGCACATTTTTCTATTACTTCCTCTGCAATTGCTACAGTTAGTCTATCGTTATTGCCACTTACTATAATGAAATAATCTGTTATTGAACTACTATTTGATACATCAAGTACTGTAAAATTATAAGCTTTCTTATTTTCACATGCCCTAAGTATTATTTCTATTTTCTTGTTTATCATCTTTTCTCCTTTAAATATTTTAACGTTTTTAACGAATCATGATCAAGCTCTATATTTCTTTTCTTTACATATTCAATTGTTCTTTCCAATGACATTATAATTGCAGCATCTATATCCTTATAAGAAATTTCCCTAAGTTCATCTACTCCTTCATAATGTCTGTTTTGCTCAATTTTATCAGCAATGTATATTACTTTTTCTAACATGCTCATATTTTCTCTGCCGGTCGTGTGATACTTTATTGCATTTATTATATCCTCATCTTGTACATTATAAACTTCTTTTGCTATAATAGCTCCGGTCTTAGAATGAGTCAAATTATCTTTTCCCTTTTCTACCTTTCCACAATCGTGTAATAAACCTGCAATTTCTGCTTTATTGACATCTATTGAATAATGTAAGCTAAGCTTCTTTGCTTCATGCATAGTGCCTATACAATGTTCATAAATCTTTGGACTTAACCTACCTTTTAACTTGATTTTTAAATTTTCTAAATCCATCTTTCACCTATATAACTTATTCTTAACTATGTATTGTTCCACAACTTCGGGCAATAAATATTTTGCTGAAATTCCATTCTTAAACCTTTCCCTTATTTCAGTAGAGGAAATCTGCAACATTGGTACTTGCATTAGCTCTATATGTCCATTTAAGCATTCTCTTATTTCTTTTATTTTTGCTTCAATTACTTCCTTATCTGTTCCAGGTCTTGAT
>JAEZGU010000201.1 GCA_023416855.1 Bacillota bacterium | reverse complement strand
TTAAAATGGATACGATAATTTCATACAAATTCATATTCAACAGTGGCATATTATACCCCCTTATCTTTTGTATCCATATTATACCATGTAAATAATTAGTAGTGAAGAACTAATTTTCTATCATGACATCATACCACCCATGGAAATTCAGCCTGATTATATTCTTCCAGGCTAATATATTCCGTTTCCTTTCTATTAAAATATTCTTCAATTGTAAATATCTCAGATAAATCCTCTTTCATATGAATAACTCTATTAATTCTCCTTAAAAATGCTTTCCATGTATCCATATGTTTTTCTTGCACTTCTTTGTATTGTTCCTCTAATGAAAGATTAGTAATTATATAAACCTTGTTAAAACAAGCTATTTTATTAATATATCTACTTGGTAATTCTAAAGGATAGCCATCTAAATAATTCAACATATCTTGAATTCTTAATGAACTTCGAAACTCTTCAAAAATTATATATTCCTGTCCTTTATAATTATCAAAAGGATGCTGATAATCCGTAACACGATATATATTTACATAACCGTGCAGCTCCATTACTCCCCTTGTTTTTCCTACACCGCTTTGACCGTATATATATCTAACATCCATTTTTCTAAATTCATTCTTATATTTTTCTTCTTTTATGATCTGTCTGGAACGTTCTATTTTATCAATTTGAAGCATATAAGCCGGATTGTTCTCCATTATTTCAAAGTTACTCATACCTTGTTTAATCATATCGTATAGATTATCCAGGTCGTTTCGTTTCCCTTGTTGCTCAATAGGTAACTCCCCATATTCTTCATATGTATCCAGAAGATTTGTTTCTTTTTTCTTATCCTTTTCCCATTTTCCTTCTTTTCGAATATAATCTTTGTTCTGCGCACTTGTTCCCTTCGCATTATCTATATGTGCAGTAGGAAATAACTTTTTAATCCGGCTAAACATCATACCATTTTCTAATGCAATATATACATGAGTATGATATGTACCCTTTTCGCCTATTTCATCACACATACACCAAAACAGAAGAGTAGGCAACCCTTTTAATATCACCTTTATAACATCATGCTCGAAATTGTTATCAAACGGATTATTTATTGTTAATAACCATTTGCGTGATTGTATATCATTTGCCATCTTTGCACCCTCTCTATTTACAAAAGTTATAATTTACAAATGTATTTGTAAATTTATTTACAACTTTTTTTCTTAGTAAAATAAGGCTTTACAACGATATTTACAAATTTACAAAAGTGCGCTAAGGTAATACTAGCCTTAGCGCACTTAGTAGAAGAGAAGTAATATATATTGGGACCCTATCAGCTTCGCAAGATAGAGTCCCAATATATATTACTTTACATTTATAATCGGTATCTTTTTAACTATAAACATTACAAGTTTAATTATCTTATCAAAATTGATAATGCCGATTGCCAAAGGAACTAATATTTTAACCATTTCGATATCTACAAATATTGATACAAGACTAACAGCACCGAATATGATATCAAAAAAAGTATTAATAGCATTTGTTACATCAGTTGAAAAACTAGGCAATACACCAAGCATACTATACATAATATCAAGAATTCCTATTCCTAGTTGCATCATCCATTCAACGATCATATTAATTCCCCCTTATAATTTCATCACCCTTTTTGATTGCAAGATTACAAACCCATATAATCATAAGAGCATTAATGAATAAAATATAATAATTGTATAGACTAGCAAATTCAGACCTATTTATATATTCCGTAAAATTGAATGTAGTCCCACTATATAATACTTTTCCCTTATATGAAATTTCCGGAATAGTCATTATACAATCTTCTTTAGTCATTGTTAATACCTTGTTCAAGTATATTATTACTAACTCAATCGGATAAGTTAGTATATTACCATTTGAATTTATTATTTGTTCAGATGTTTCAATAAATTCTTGTACTTTTCCATCTGCTGGAACAAATGCCCATTGAAGCACATTTTTACAAGCTTGAATAAATCCTTCCCAAATATTTTGTAACCATTCCCATATATCAGATAATATAGGTATATTAACAGTATCACTACTTGTATTAGATATAGGCTCTGGTAGAACTTCGTCATAATTTTCCCTAGCAATATTGTCAGCACGTTTAACTATTTCTACAACCGTATCGGTGTCATTTATTTTATCTAAACCACCTACTTTCTGTAACTCATTTTCAACATATTCATTCAAATTAATTTTCATTGCTCCCTGTGGTACTTTATAATTTGAAATATCAAATGTCATGGGTGCATTAAATGTTTTCATATTTTCCTGTATCAAATCAAATGGAACAAGTGCTTTCATCATTTTTATTTCACTTCTATATTCTCCAGTAGATACATATGTTTGATAATCTGCTAAATTAATTATGAATGAGCTACCTATAGGCATATTTCTTTTTATATCCATCATTCCATAAGATGAAGTGGAATTTGGTATATAAAGCCTCCAAACATCTATCGTCTTATTCGTAGGTGTCCTACACATTATACTGTTATTATTTTCAACCGTTGCCTTCAATTCCTGTAATGGATTATTATCATGCCATACAAAAAAAGATAAAATTGCAGTAGAACTTTGCCAAACAATAATATGATTATCATATTCTAATAATTCAGGCCAATTAAAAATAATATGCCCAAGATTAACATTATTCTCATAATCATATTGACTAATTATCGTTTGTATTTTTCCTTGTAAGTCATTTTTTGATGGGTCTAAACTATCCGTTCCTTGAGTATCTGCTAACCCACTTTCAAGAACGTCCCACATATCCTGTGTTATATCTAATGAAACATTTCCCATGTCACGACCATAAAATTCAAAATAATTTATGTCATCACCGTCTGCAACTGCTTGCAGCAACGTTTTCCCTGTTTCAACATGTACGAAATTTCCTAAGGTTTGGTTCCATAATTTATCAGTCCATCCTTGTCCAAATTGTACTATATCACCAATATAATCAGTAAATTCTCCCCAATTATCTACTATAAGATTAACTTGCCATGCAGCTGCAGCCAATCCAGATATAATTGCAAGTACTCCTCCGGCAGTAGGTCCTGTACCCGCTGAAACACCACCGCCACCTTCTATTACTTGAAACGTAGGATATGTATAATTTGGTAACGCTTGAGCTCTTACATGTTCTGCTCCAATCATATTAATTGATATGACAATCAATAATAAAAAGGATATAATTTTATTAAATATCTTTTTCATATAACACCTACTTTCTATTAAACATATCACGGAATACCATGTATACGAAACAACAACAAACAGCTACACCAATCACGACCAAAAGAACATATTCATTTTGCATATTATCTACTACAACGCTATAAAACTCTTCTTGCGACACATTGTCACCCCCTATAATTTAATCCTTCTTTCACCAAATGCCATCGAAAAGAAGAAGTTAACTATTTTAGCAGCGAATCCGAAAAATAAAGCAATCGGCACTGATAAAACCAGCATAAATGCAATAGTATCAATTATTATCTGTAGGCTTACATTCTCCATTACTATAAATACCTCCCTTCTGATTTTCACCAGATACAAATTTACCTCGTTGAATTACATAATATGTATCGTACCTTTTATACATTTTGGGATTATGAAACCAGAAAAAATGCTTCTTTACCTTGCCTGTAATCTGTGTATCTGCACTAGTATCACAATCTAAGCTGTCACGGTCTACCAGGCTGTTAATCTGTATAAATCCAAGGATGTTTTTACAGACAACAACATTACTGAATTGTTCTCTTAATGGCTTTGCCATACGACCGAACACTTGAGAAGTAGTAACAATATGTTTCCTTTGTTTTCTCTGTTGTGCAATTTGTGTCATAACTTCCATGTTAACATTCTTGCTTTCTAGGCTGTTCAAATACAATTGAATTTCATCAATAAGGAATATTACACCTTTTTCACCATTGGAATACTTCATGAAATCATCGTTATCTTTAAAAGGGTATACCCTTATATTGTCGAATTTATATTCTGATAGCAGGAGATTAGTCACCAAAATGCAATTAGGATACATTTCCATTAACTTATATACATAATTAACCGCTGACAAGGTTTTACCCGTACCTTGAGCACCTACAAAAACTAGTAAACCGTCAGCATCAAAATAATTCGGATGTTCCTTTGCAAAATTGAACTTATATTTCAAATAAGAAATAATGCTATTAATACTTTTCTTTTCGCGTCCAGCTTCTAAAATCATTCCCATAATATTTTCTCCTATTTAAAATGCCCTAGAACCCTGTTAAGGGAACTAGGGCAATCTGCCGAACCTAATTAATTAAAATCTCAACTTGCCTGACTTGAAAGCGGAGATAACACCACGAACAAGCTTCCGTGCACCCCACCAGAAGATTACAAAGCCGACACCAGCGGCAAGAACAACACCGATCACCGATGCAATCTCACTAACTGAAAAAGCTCCTGTCAATGCATCCGTAACACCGCTGAAATCTACAGGGACAGGAGTTGGTTCAGCAGCCATTGCAATGTTGACAACAGACATAGACATTATCATAGCCAAAGCCATCATAACACCAAGTTTCATTTTTTCATGCTTCACAACTAAGTGACCTCTTAAATCTCTTACAAGCTTCATTTCTTTTCCTCCATTTCTTTAATTGAAATTAATAGTTATAGGCTTCATGCCTTATATAATTAAGTGGACGAGAGCAGCAGTGACAATATTTTATTCCCCAATAAAGTTTACTTTTTCATATGCCCCTCGTCCGCCTAATTTCATAAAACAGTATTTCCCAGCTTGCAAAGCAAGCTAAACGGGGCGGGTTCCTACGTCACACCGCTAAATTAAGCGGTTGCTTTTTCCTTGACATTATGTAATTTTCCGACATTCGTCTTATCATCAGAAACATTACTTTCACCAGATGGAGCATTTTCAAATTCCGCTGGAAGTTCCGGTAATAATGGCTGAATATCAAGAAGCTTATAATCGATTTTTGCACCATAGCGGTCTTGTCCAAGTTTAAACATAACCGTACAGATAACTTCATCGAATTTCTGCAAGTCCTTGAATAGGACTTCTTGCCCTTGGTCTAAAAATACCTTGGCAATTTCTGAGTTTTGTAACAAACTAACATTGTAATACTTTTTCGTTGGGTCTTTTTTACCATTAAATTCATCCATGCCCAAATAAGTAAATTTCATTGTACCTTGCATTATTTTTCATCCTTTCTTGAATATTTATTATATTTTTACTATAACTTAATGTTATAGCAGTAGCAGTATTTATGGTATCAATTATAGGCAAAAAAATAACTATTCGCAAAACTCTTGTTTAACGAATAGATAGTGTATGTTATTAGGGGTAATGCTGTCGGAGGAAGTAAATCCTGTCCATTGAATTAATTTTTAAGCCTTTTATGAAATAAATCTTAAGCAGTTCTATTTTTACTATTTCTTTTAATGGTATTACGACAAAACAGATTTAAATAAAAAAATAAAAATGAACTAATATTTAAGCATAAATCATTTCAAAGAATTATAACATTATTTATTGGAAATAAATATGAAGCATTTATAATATTCCCTTACGATTTATTATCAAAATACACTTTATAACTATTGTTTTTATCTAGAATTCATATGGGAATGTGTAATATAATGAAAAAACACAGCGTATGATATTATCCAGGTAGTCAACCCCTTATCTAAAATATAATGTTGCAGTAACCTCTAAGTTACCGGTAATAAAAAAGCACTGTAGCCTTTTTATACCAAGGCTGCAATGCTTTTTTATAATGATCTAGCTCATGAATTCCTTAAGATTTAAAGCTGTATCAGTAACTTTCATATCTACCTTATATTGTTCTTCCAGATTATAAGCATGGTAATAACCCTTACTCATCATATAATCCGAAATAACCTCATGAGTATTTATCATATCATTTAACTGATTAATCAAGGTCGCTCGTAATTGCGGAGACGTTGTCTCAGTTATTGCAACTGCATATTCTTGTATACCACTTTTAGAAGACACCAAGAAATCAGTTGCTATCACCTGATCACTTAACTTATCTGTACCGGTTAGTTTTTCAATAATTGAATTCATTTTCAGCCTTCTTTCTATGGTATTATAACTATTTTATTTGTTCAGGTACAGCTATCATCGATTGTTCCAGATATCCTCGTAATTCCTTAATATGCTGTTGTGAAGTATTAATATTATTTTTTAAAATACTCTTTAATTCTTTATCAGAAACTAACGGTGACATAGTAATTGATTTCGTTAAACTTAAATTCCTGATTGTCATAATCTCATGAAGCTGAATAGTTTCATTTGGAGCAAGTCCTATCTCCTGCATCTTTCTCTCTCCTTCCAATCATTAATAAGCTTTAAGGTTTTAAGATAACCTTTATGCAATTATCCGTCTTTGTATCAAATACTTCATATCCATATGAAGCTTTGTCAATCGGAAGCCTATGTGTAACGATATCGCTGGGATCTACTTTACCTTCTGAAATCAGATCATAAAGTGTCTGCATAATCGGGATTACAGGAGCTTGTCCTGTTCTGATATTAATATTGCGATTCATGATATCGCCGAAAGGAAATGCATTATATCTTCCTCCGTATACTCCTGTTACCTGAATTAGTCCGCCCTTTCTGACTGCCTGTGTTGCCATTACAAATGCACCCAAGGATCCACTCTGTAGCTTTAACCCCGAACCAACAAACTCCATCGGTGTCATCTTGCCATCCATACCGACACAATCAATGACAATATCGGATCCACCTTGTGTAATCTCTTTCAAATATTCACCGGTATTGTCATGTTGTTCGAAGTTTATTGTCTCGACATTATTATATTTCCCAGCATGCTGTAAACGGTAATCAATATAATCAACCGCTATTACCCTTTTTGCACCACAAAGCCATGCAAATTTTTGCGCTAAAAGCCCAACGGGTCCACATCCAAGGATGATTACAGTATTACCTTCTTTCACGCCTGCATTTACTACACTCCAATAAGCAGTTGATGCTGCATCTGCTATGAGAATAAGTTTTTCATCTTCCACTTCACAATCATCCGGAATCCGAAAAGGAGTGAAATTACCGTATGGTACCCTTAAATACTCGGCCTGTCCTCCAGGGTATCCACCGAAGGTTTCACTATAGCCAAAGAACCCTCCGCCTTCTCCATTTGGATTCGAATTATCACACATACAGGTAAGATCATGCTTACAAAAAAAACATTCTCCACAGCTAACGTTAAATGGAACAATAACTCTGTCACCTTTTTTAAACTTAGTAACCTCAGGACCAATCTCCTCTACAATACCCATCGGTTCATGACCAATAATATAACCTTGCGGAAGGTTAGGTATCATATCGTGAATCAGATGCAGGTCCGAACCAC
>JAEZGU010000161.1 GCA_023416855.1 Bacillota bacterium | reverse complement strand
CACTTATATTTTATATTATTTTATACTTACAAAAGAAATTACACTTTAAAAATTTAAAGCATTATTACATGCCACTAGGAATTTACGCAATATGTGTAATAATATCAACCATATTTGCAATTGATACCCAAACAGCCTTATGGGGCTTCGTAGATATGTATCAAGGCATGTTTGTACTTATAAGCTATGTCCTACTTACATTCCTGACAATAAATTTTGTTAATAATGAAAGAGATGTAAATTTATTTGTAAAGGCATTTCTATTCCTTATGATGGTTGAAGGTATACTTGGAATCGGACAATACTTTGGATTTGATATATTCCAGACTAAAATAGGAAATAATTTAATTCTTCCAAATAATCTGCAGGTTGATAATCTTTCATTCTCATTCGGTCCTAAGACTATCTACGGGACATTATTTAACACAAACTTTGTTGGAAGCTTTGCTGCATTAATGTTGCCACTTTCTGTTGCGTTTCTTTTAGGAGTCAAGACTACAAAACTAAGAACTTTTTCAGTTATCACAACTATATTAATGATATTTGTTTGGATAGGCTGCAATTCAAGAGCAGGATATTTAGGTTTAGCTATAGCTTCATTGTTTGCACTGTGGTTATTTAGGAAGGTTGTAAAAAAGCATTGGATTGGATTTACAGGGTTAATTATAGTTGTTGCTATTGTGCTAATAGGGCTGAACCATGTGTCAGAAGGCAGGATATTTGTTAGGTTAAAAGTATTTAATGTCAAACAACAAATTGAGACTATAAAAGCTAATAATGAAAATGAAAAAACATTTAAGTTCGAAGATATAGTTTTAGGACAAGAAAATTTTACAATAAAAACAAGCAGGGAAACATTAAACTTCAAAATTGATGGCAATAAGTTGTTTTTCATGGACGAAAATAATAAGGAGCTTGAGATAACTACAAAAGGCAATGAAATAACAATTAATGATAAAAGGTATGCAGGGTACAAAATCACTATTGCTAAAAAATATCCTGGAGTAACGGTAACCAGGGCAAGCAGGAATTTCAATTTTTATTTTACTGGTAATGGAGTAAAAATACTAGGCTCGGGTGGTAGAATAACAGAACCTATAATTGCAGAAGCATTCAAACCATTAGAGGGATTAGAAAAGCTGGCTTCAAACAGAGGATACATATGGGGTAGAACATTGCCTTTACTAAAAAGTTATATAATAAAAGGTTCAGGGCCAGATAATTATCCAACAGCTTTTCCTCAGGACGATTTCCTTGCTAAATCAAATTCTTTTTATGACCCTAATACAGTAGTTGACAAACCGCATAATCTTTACTTGCAAATAGCAACAAATACGGGAGTATTATCACTACTTGCATTATTGGGGACATTCGGCATATATTTTATTAGCAGTTTAAAATTGTACAGTAAGATTACTTTTGATTCATTAGAGAAATTAATAGGAGCATCATGCTTAATTAGTATAATCGGGTACTTATCAGCTGGTATGTTTAATGACAGTGTTATAAGCGTTGCTCCATTATATTGGATTATATTAGGTTTAGGGATAAGCATTAACATCCGAATAAAAAATAAGCTTTCTTAATTCATAGCTATGGGGGATATATGTCAAATTTATATAAAAGTGTATACAAACTATTAAATAAATACCGTAAATATATATTAATTCTTATAGATACGTTTATTGCAGTGATTTCATATTTATCACCTCATATTATAAGCGGTATTCATCCAGATAAGATTAAGTGGTTTACCAATACATGGTATATTTATACTGCGATTTATATTGGCACATTTTTGGTTATGGGCGTATACAAAATTATTTGGAGATATGCGGGTATACAGGATATTTATAAATGCTTGCAGGCTTCTGTTTTTGCTAACTTATTATTTCTAATTTTAACAAAGACGCTTAATATTTTTGTAAGATATTATGTTTATATCGTAGCATTCTTTGTAACCAGCTTTTGCACAATGGCAATACGTGTAGTGTATAGGGCGGTACTTATTATTGGAGACAAAAGTTCAAAAAAGCTAAGTCATTATACTAATATTATGATAGTTGGTGCAGGACAGGCTACGGTAGCCATATTACATGAAATAGGAAGAAATAATCCTAATAATTATTTGGTCAAGTGTATTATTGATGATGATACATCTAAAATAGGCAGAAGCATTAACTCTGTGCCAGTAGTGTCATCAACCAATCAAATTTCATTTATGGTTAAGAAATATGATATTGACGAAATAATATTGTCAATTCCTTCTATTGACAAAGAAAATAAAAAGCGTATATTAGATATTTGTGCAAATACAAAATGTAAGCTTAAAATACTACCAGAGGTATACAGTCTTTTAACCAATGACAATAAAATAATGGAAAAAATTAGAGATGTACAGGTAGAGGACCTCCTTGGCAGAGAACCAATAACACTGGACTGTACCATGACAAAAAGCTATATTCAGGGAAAAACAATACTGGTAACAGGTGGTGGTGGTTCTATTGGCTCAGAATTATGCAGACAGATTTCATCATATTCACCAAAAAAGTTAATTGTATTAGATATATATGAAAATAATGCTTATGAAATACAGCAGGAACTAATCAGAACTTATGGTAATAATTTAAATATGGAAGTTGAAATAGCATCCGTAAGAGATAAAAATAAATTAGATCAAATATTTAA
>JAEZGU010000123.1 GCA_023416855.1 Bacillota bacterium | reverse complement strand
AGGTAGAATATATTCCTGCAAAACTTCGAGTAATCGATTTCTTTAGAGAAACGTACGAATGTCGCAAATGCAAGAATACAGGTTCTCCATATATGGAGAAAGCAGCTATGCCTGATCCTGTAATACCGCATTCCTATGCATCTCCGGCAAGCATCGCTCACATAAAGTATCAAAAGTATGTAAATGCGGTTCCGTTATACCGGCAAGAGGCTGATTGGAAGAATCTAGGTTTGGAATTAAAACGTCAGACCATGTCGAACTGGATCCTTGAAGCCTCCAAACTATGGCTGGCCCCCTTGATAAATCTGCTTCAGCGGAAGCTTTTAAAGGAAAAATATATACACGCTGATGAAACCAGAATTCAGGTACTAAATGAGAAGGGGCGTAAGAACACATCAGATTCCTACATGTGGGTATATGGAACATACAAAGATTCTAAAACTCCAGTCAGAATTTTTGAATATCAGCCTACTCGAAACGGAGACCATGCGAAGACATTTCTAGAAGGGTTTAAGGGATACCTAATATCAGATGCCTACCAGGGATATGAAAAGGTTGATAATATCACAAGGTGCTATTGTTGGTCACATCTTAGAAGATATTTTGTGGACGCCTTACCACCTGATGTAAACCAGCCAGAAGCAACACTTCCAAGCCAGGCAATTGAGTACTGCGGGAGGCTTTACAAGATAGAGGAAGACATAGAAAAACTCACTCCGGATGAGAAGAAAAAACAGCGTCAGGAACGATCGAAGCCAGTTCTTGATGCCTTTTGGTCATGGGTTAATAAGAACAAAAATACCTGCCTTCCCAAATCCAAGCTTGCAAAAGCATTTGGATATGCAATAAATCAAAAAGACGGTCTGATGAACTTCCTAAAAGACGGGAACATAGCCATCAGTAATAACCTGGCAGAGAACAGCATTCGGCCATTTACAGTTGGCAGACGTAACTGGTTGTTCTCTGGAAGTCCAGAAGGAGCCACAGCAAGTGCAGCTGTTTACAGCATAGTTGAAACTGCAAAAGCTAATGGGTTAAATCCCTATGAATATTTAAGATATATATTAAAATTTATGCCAGGGTTAAGATATATTGAGTACCCTGAGCTTCTTGAAGAACTCCTACCTTGGAGTACAGATGTTCAAGTAAATTGTAAAGCCGAAAAGTGATTATTATATATCATCTTTCCGGCTTTTTCTATACACTATTTTATTTGACGCTTACATCAGAACAACAAAACGCTTCAATAACTCTTGATTAATCATTTGAAAATCCGTCTTTCTATTTGACGCTTTTATATTTTTACATACAAAAAATTTATGTTATAATTGTACAGACAACTACTTCAGGGGGATAATATGGAAATTAATAAATCTAATCGTATAGGCTATATCGATATAGCCAAAGCCTTGCTAATAATACTTGTCGTTATTGGACATTCAACACCGCTACAACCTATAGTTAATTTTATTTATCTGTTCCATATGCCTTTATTCATCTTCTTATCAGGATATTTTTACAAAGATGAGTATAGCTGTAACATATTTGCATTCGTAAAAAAGAAAATAATATCTATTTATATCCCATTTATAAAATATGAACTAATTTTATTGTTATTACATAATTTATTTCTTAATTTAAACATTTATAGCACGGAATATACCAGTTATTATACTAAATCAAACTACATAAGAAATGTAATTAGCATTTTAACTTTTCGTCAAACAGAACAGATGGCTTTCCCGTTTTGGTTTTTAACCAGTATATTTACTATACACATATTATTTTGTATTATAAGTTATCTTTCTACATTTGGCAAAAGATTTAGTGAGTATTTTCGGGCTATCTTAATTTTACTCTGTTTTATATTTGGTAACATAACTGTAGCTTATGGAATAAAGTTTGATTGGAGTTTAAATACTTCAATAATTGCTTTAATATTCTATTACATTGGTTATCTTTATAGAAAATATGAGCAAAAAATTAAAATGAATATAAAATACATAGTAATACCTCTTACAGTTATGATTATAAGCAGTAGATGGAGAGTTGATATTTCTACCAATATATATGTAAACCCAATATTTTTCATTGTAAATTCACTAAGTGGAATCTATATATCAATATATATCTCCAAAAAATTAGAAAAATATAATTTCTCTGTTTTAAACTATATAGGAAATCGTACAATAATTATCATGGCTTTTCAATTTTTAGGATTTTATATAGGCCGTTGCATTACTGCAGAATATGGTCTCGACACTACAAAAGTTTATTGGATTATAATTTCTACTTGTGGCTTAATTATCCCATTACTAATTGATTACGTCTTAAACTTATTAACAATAAATTCTTCAACGTTATCTCGTAGATCAACAAAGAATATTAATTTATTACAATAAATATTTAAACATATAATCTACCTTTATAATTGATATCAAAAAAGTAAATATTATTCTGAGTATCTAAATGGGGATATTAGTGAATTAACTAATATCCCCATTTGTATCGGACAATATCTTTCCTTCTTGAATCGGTTATGTAAAAATATGTCTTAATAATAGCCGGTAATATATCTTAAAGTATAGCAACTATGTATACTTTTGTTTGTACTAAAATTTCTCTAGATAGCTCTTGAAAACGTTCATCATCATATGATCAAATATCATGTGAATATCTTCAGTTATCTGCATATCATCTATATTAACGTGTAGTTTGTAATCTGAGAGTTCTTTCAGGCGGCCCCCGTTATAGCCTGTTACTCCGATAACTTTAACTTCACACTGTTTACAATATTCTACAGCTTTAAGAATATTCTTTGAATTTCCACTCCCCGAAATAGCTATCACTAAATCATTTCTAGTTAATTTATCTTTTAACTGATATGAAAATACTTCATCATATCCGATATCATTAGCAATGGCTGTAATAATAGGAGTATTATCATTAAGGCATATTAAATTAAACTTTCTACTTATATTTTCACTGATGCCTTTATTAAAATCACATACAAAATGTGATGCAGTTGACGAGCTTCCACCATTTCCGAAGATATAGATGTTACTGCACCTTTCATGGGCTCGAAGTATTTCATTCATTGCATCATTAATTTCTTCAATATTCAAATTATTAATAGCATTAATTGCTCTTTGAAAGTATGTTTTTATTTCATTTTTAAAGTCTATCAAATTTCACACCCTCTTTCATAATCATATTTACGCAATCTAGTAAATTTTCTCCAATTACATCTGGCTTTGCGTCGTACTTTGTATCTTTACCAGCTTCACCTGTCATAACCAGACATGTTTTAACTTCCGCATTTATACCTGTCATTATATCCAAGGTTGTATCACCAATTATCCAGGATTTTGATAAATCAATGTTATACTTCTCAGCAGCCTCTAGTATTAATCCAATCTGAGGTTTTCTGCATTTGCAGACAATCTTAAGTTCCGGAACCTCTCCTTCATACCCTTTATCAGGATGGTGTGGACAATAGAATAAATCGTCAACATAAGCCCCTTCTTCACCGAGTAAAGTATCAATTCTGTTGTTAATAAGCCTTAATGTTTCCGTTGAACATTCCCCTCTAGCTATCACAGGTTGATTAGTAATAACGATACACAAATATCCTGAACTATTTATTTTCTTTATTGCCTCCGTCACTTCCGGGTATAATTCAACCATTTCCGGTTTATTTAGAAAACCTTTATGAACGTTAATTGTACCGTCTCTGTCTAAAAAAATGCATTTCTGCTTATTAGACAGATTTCTTGCACTACATATACCATTTTCAAAATCAGTCTTAACTGACAAATATCTGTTCGGTGTACCCATGTCCTTTACGTATTCCGTTGTTCTATATCCATAAATCGGCTTATTTTGACTTATCAACGGTATAATTAGATCTTTTTCAAGATCCATTTTTTCTGGTTTTGAAATACTTTCTAATATCTTAACGGAAAAAATATAAATACCGGCATTTACTATATTCGCACAATCTGTATTCCTTGGAGTGTTTTTCCGAATCCACCCTTCCAGCCTGTTATTCTTATCCATTACTATTAAATCACTATCATATGGATGTGAATTAGGGTGAACTAGCAAGGTTGCCATTGACTGATTTTTTTTATGGAAGTTAATCATTAGGTCGAAATTAATATCTATAAATATGTCCCCGAATAAAAGTATAAAATCCTCAGTTAATGTTTCTTTCAGGTAATATAGTGCTCCACAAGTACCTAATGGACTCTCTTCCCTAACATAACTTATATTAACCCCAAAGTTACAACCATTACCAAAGTATTCTTCAATTACGTACCCCAGATACCCAGTAATAATTACTATATCCGTAATTCCATATTTCTTTAAATTCAAAATCTGATATTCGAGGATTGGTTTCCCTGAAAAATTAACCATTGGTTTAGGTATATCTTTGGCGATATCCTGAAGCCTTGTCCCTTTTCCACCAGCCATTATTACTGCTTTCATTTTTTAGTCTCCTTCATGGTTTCCAAAATAAACTCTATTGTTTCCGCAACAGCTTCATCAGAACTATATTTTGGCTTCCAATTTCGGTTATATATTTTCTCCATGCTATATTGGAATCTCGGTACATCCCCTTTCCATCCAACGGAACCCCCTGTGTATTTATATTCCACACTTATTAAACCGAGTTTTTCGCACAGTATATCAGCTATTTTTGTTACAGACGTTGAGGTTTCAACTCCAATATTGTATATATTCATTCCTTTCTCAATTTTTTGAGAAAGCATCATAATTCCGTCTATTAGATCCATTGCGTAAATATATGGCTTTGATTGTGTACCGTCTCCAAGAATCTCTAATTCATTTGGGTTCTTTTCCAATTTCTTTATAAAATCGAATATAACACCATGGGTAAGATTTGGACCTATAACATTTGGAAATCTAAACACTAATGTATTTAAGTCATTCATATAAGAGTATGCAGAGATATAAGCTTCTGATGATAACTTTGCTGCTCCGTAGTAGGATATAGGTGACAATTCACCTGTTTTTTCAGTCAGGGTTTCATTAGTTTTTTCTCCATAAACTGCAGATGTAGATGCAAAAAACAAATTCTTTACGCCACAAATACGCATCGCTTCGAGAACAGCTATTGTTGTACTCAATGTATTTTTGAAATCAATATTTGGATTTTTAGCGCTTTTCTGAATATCAGAATTTGCTGCAAGATGGTAAATAATATCAATATCATTACTTCTTACAATTTGACATAATGCATCTATATTGTTAACATCTTGTTCAAAAAATGAGAATTGATCTCTTTCTAAGAGATCTTTAATGTTTTCCAATCTACCAAGCTCAAAATTATCGATACATACCACTTTATTTCCATTGTCAAGAAGGCTCTTTGCCAAATGGGAAGCAATAAAGCCTGCACCACCCGTAATTAATGCGTTCATTTTAATCCTCCTAAATTATATGTAAATTTAATATTCTTCATAATAAATAACTTTTGATCCCTGCCAGTCAAAACCAAAAGGTAATTCTTTCAATGATGATAATGCATCTCTAACTGCTTGTTGTTTTTGGCTAGGTACATAAAACAGCAAAAATCCTCCGCCTCCCGCTCCAAGTAATTTGCCGCCTATAGCTCCAGCCTTTATGGCAATATCATAAATTTCATCTATTGCAGGATTAGTAATCCCAGATGCTAGCGATTTTTTTATTATCCAGCTCTCATGTAATATTTCACCTAGGGCATCAACATTATTGTTTTCCAGTTGATTTTTAAGTTCATAAGTCATACTGCAAATTTTCAGCTGTCCAGCTTCTTTATCCCCCGACGTTATATTTTTACTTTGTTCTTTTAATATGTCTGACGCTGAGCGAATGTCTCCAGTATAAAACATCATAAGATTTGATTTTAATTGGGAAATCGATTCACTTTTCATAATAATCGGATCAACAAATACACTGCCATTCTTGTTAAAGGTATAGAAGTTAAGTCCTCCATATGCCGCTGCATATTGGTCCTGCTTACCAATAGGCTGCTGTAGCTTTTCTATTTCTAATTCACAGGCCTCTAAAGCAAGTCTTTCTTTTGAAACATGCTTTCCTAAATAACTGTATAAGCTGTTCAATAATCCAACAGAGAAAGTACTTGATGAACCTAGTCCAGTACCTGAAGGTATATCTGCTGTACTTGTAATCTCAATACCATTCAGGTTAAATTCTTTTAGTACTCTTCTGAAATACTTATGGTCAATTTTATCGATGTCATTTACTGCTTCTGTTTTTGAATACTTTAGTACAGTAGTGTTTTTATCAAAATAAGGATGTATAGATACGTACATGTACTGGTTAATTCCTGTGCTGATCACGCATCCACCATGTCTTTGATAAAAAGCCGGTATATCACTGCCCCCACCACAGAAACTTACCCTAAACGGAGTTCTAGTAATTATCATTTTGATCACCCTTTAAATAATTAGTATAAATATAATTGGTTCCTTCTAAAAATGATTGTTGCAGGAGATTGTCATACTTTTCCACCATTTTTTCCGAGGTAAAATAGGTTTTTACTCTGTAATAAGCATTGTAGCTTAGCTCGTCCTTTAATTTTCTATCTTTTATCATACGTGTAATTAATTGAGCCATACTGCTACTATTACCAGCATCTGTTAACAATGCTTCCCTATTATCCCTTATCAACTCCGGAATTCCGAAAACATTTGTTGATACAATAGGTACTTTAAACGCCATAGCCTCTAAAACAACTTGCGGTGATGACTCCTCATATGATGCACACACAAAGACATCACTAATGAGATAATATTGATAAATGTCATCGCAGACATAAACTATTTTAACATACTGCTCAATATTATTTTCTTTTGCGTATTGAAGTATCATGTCCAAGTATGGAGATGGCTTAGCTCCAACAATTAAAAAACAGACATTTCTATTTCCATCTTTAATTATTTCGTTCGCAGCTTTTATAAATATTTCTTGTCCCTTTCTGACACATACTGCACCAAAAATTGAGATGATCTGGGTTTCATCTGAAATCCCTAACTCTCGTCTTTTCGCCTCTCTACAATTATTAGCAATGTAATTCTCAACTTTATTCATATTTATGCCATTTTTAATAACCTCGAAGTTATTTGTAGATAGTGGCAAATACATGTTTTTAGTTGATTCTGCGACAAAAGCAACTTTTGTTGCACTACTGAACTTATTAATTGCAAGTTGTGCAACCTCTGAATTGTAAATTGAAAAGTACGACTTATAATCAACACTTTCATGTATTCCCCAAATTGAGGAAACCCCTAGCTTATTTGCAAGTTCTACTCCCCAAAATGTTTCTATTGTATTCGTAAAAATTAAATCTGTATGCCTGAACCTTTCAGAAAGTTTTTCAATGATTGAGTAATACTCTTTTTTGTTTAGAAAATCTCTATGCGGCATTATATCTTCAATTATCACATTTATACCGGCACTTTCGTATTCTTTACGTAGAGGACCATCAAATGGTGACATTGCAGTAAAATTATAACCTTTGTCTATCATACTCCTGCATATATTAAGCTGCATTAATGGAGCACCTTCATAATTAAGGTTATGGGTTATAAGCAGTATATTAATCTTCCTTCTATTGGTAACAGTAACTCTATTTGTTGAAACCCTAAATTTCTCGTCTTCAAGGGAGAGATTCCGGTTATAATACCTATCAAAGAATTCTTCATTGATATTCCATTTATTAATAAAATAAAATTCTTCTTTAGGATCACTGAAATGTCCAGTTTGTTCCACACCTCTGCTCTTGCCTTCATGGTGATACAACAATGCCTGAGGATTGTATACAACTCTATAACCTTTGTCTATAACTTTCATACAAAAATCAACATCGTTGAATGATACCCCGAAGTTGTCCTCGTCAAAGCCATTGACACTATCATATATGGTTTTGGTGGTCATAAAGCATGCTGCAGTAACAGCCATATAATTCCTAGCTACATTGGCATAACTTAAATACCCACCGTTCCAGTTTTCAATTAACTTGAAAGCATGTCCAGCTATACCATTAAACATCTTTATGACTACTCCTGCATGCTGTACCAGACCATCAGGATAAAGGAGTTTACTACCTACAATACCCACATTATTGATACTCATATATACTAGCATATCTTCAATCCAAGAGCCAGAAATAACTTCAGTATCATTATTCAATAAAATAATGAATTCTCCGTTACAGTTTTCTACACCGTAATTTACCATTCGGGAGAAATTGAACTTACCATTTTTATTCTCGCACTTTATTACTTTATGTTTAGTCTGTTCAAGGTAAGCAAGGCACTCGGCTTCGTTACTCATATTGTCGACTATAACAATTTCATAATTTTTATATGTAGTCTTTTCTTCAATACTTTTAATACATCTTGCCAAAACATCAATATGATTTTTACTCGGAATAATTATACTAACTAATGGGGTATCATTCGAATTGTACTTTAACGAAAATATGCCTAATGAAGCTTTTTCAGCAAAATCAGGTACTACTACTTTAGCAGGGAGTCCTCTTCGCTGAGCGGCCTCTTCTACAGCCTTTAAACCATTTAT
>JAEZGU010000117.1 GCA_023416855.1 Bacillota bacterium | reverse complement strand
TTGTTGCTGTTCCCATAGCTATTACAACTAAAAATGTTGAATCTGTTATAATGTTTCTGAATGAAATAATTGTAGCTACAATAGTTATCAATGGTATAAACGAAATTAATGCAGATGGAAGACTTGTTCTGTCAACTTCATACTTTGAAGGATCTACATTCGGAGGAAATGTAAAATGCTCTCCTGCTTCTCTTGATTTTTTTTCAACATATTTGCAATATCCATAGCACATACCAAATATCATTATAGAAGCAAGAATACCTAATACAGGAGCAGCCGTTAATGTTGTTCCAAGATATTTTGAAGGAATAACATTAGTAAGTTGCGGAGAACCAGGCAACGCAGTCATAGTAAATGTTCCATAACCTGTTAATAAAGGTGCAATAATATGTCTTCTTGCTATATCAGCTTCTTTAAACAGAAGCATTGCTATAGGACCTATTGCAAATATAACTACAAATAAACTGACCCCGCCATAAGTAAGTACTGATGTTGTCAATAGAACAATAAGCATTGCTCTTCCTTTGCCAAACCAATCAATAAATTTATATGCAATTGACAATACTGCTCCACTTTCTTCCATAACCTTTGCATATAAGGCCGAAAATACAAATATCAAGAAATAACTTTTCCAATAGCTTACAAATCCACCCATATAAAACTCTGCATAGCTTTGCCAAAATGGCATGCCATTAGTAAGAACTACTATTAACCCAGCTCCCAATGTTAACGGTAAAGCACCTACACCTTTATAAGCACCCATTATTAAAACTACTATTGCTAAAAATAAGCCGATAATTCCCATTAATTCCATAACAAACTCCTTAAATTTAAATTTTTAACAACATTCTTTCTAATTGCTAATTAAAATTATTAATCACCTCTCTTTAAGCATCGTTATTGATTTTATTCTTTTTTCTATGTTTGACTTTAATATTAGCAATTAATATGCCAAAAATATTTTTAATAAACATTTTTTATAGAAGTTGATTTTTTAGCCTTGTAGCAACATTAAGCATATATTTATAAATATCGTAATTTATATATCTTTTTTACTGATATGAATTTTTTAAAAAAATGTAGGAAAATGCCAACAACCACTTGTAGGTATTTTGTTACAGCTAGATATTTATATACAAAATCAAAATTATGCTATCATTATATATAGTTGTATATAAAACAAAATCAACTTCCGATTCTATCGCATTGCTTAAACTAATTTCATTATAAAAAATATCAAAATAATACTTTTCTAGAATTGGCATAAAAATTGCTTAAATATTGTCATATTGTAAAATACTTTTAAAAGGAGAAAATATATGAGAGTAGCAATAATGGGAGTCGGATCCCTAGGAACAATTACAGGAGCATTAATTGCTAAAAATGGTGGAGAAGTTACTTTAATTGATGCAAATAAGGCTCATGTTGATGAATTAAATAAAAGTGGAGCAACAGTTGTTGGAAAAATGGAATTAAATAATATACCTGTAACTGCAATTACTCCTGATCAAATGAATGGAATTTATGATGTAGTTATTTTAATGGCAAAACAAACTTATAATAATGTAGCATTGCCACAACTACTTCCTCATCTTGGTCCAAATAGTGTTGTATGTACATTACAAAATGGTATTCCTGAAGAAAGTGTTGGAAAAATAATCGGACCTGAAAGAGTTGTAGGGGGCGTTGTAGGTTGGGGTGCTAGCTGGCTTAGACCTGGTGTATCAGAATTAACATCTGATATTTCAGCAATGAGATTTGAAATTGGCGAGAGCAATGGAGAAATAACTAAAAGAATAGAAAAAATTGCTTCAATTTTAAAGTTAGCCGGAGAATGCGCTATAGTTAAAAATCTTCCTGGAATAAGATGGACTAAACTTATACAGAATGCTACTTTAAGTGGAATGTCAGCAGCTTTAGGAGTAACATATGCTGAGATATTAGATAACGATAAAGCTACAGCTTGCGCTGCACATGCTGGTAATGAAATTGTACAAATAGTCCGTAAAAGAGGTATAACTTTAGAAGATATAGTACCAGGATGGAGTTACTACAGTCTAGGATTTGATGATAAAGAAGGACTTGAAGATGCAAATAAGTGGTTAAGAGAATATTTCATTCCTCATAGAAAGTTAAAGGCTAGCATGCTTCAGGATATGGAAAAAGGAATAAAGTGTGAAATAGATCAAATAAATGGAGTAGCTTGCGAATGGGGAAGAAAATTAGATATCCCTACTCCTGTAAATGATACAATAGTAAAAATTGTAAAAGCCTTTGAAGCAGGTGAAATACCTTTCCCAACTATGAATTGCCTTGATATGTTTGAATTACCAGAATTATAAAATAATTAAAAAGCTTCCAATGCTTAATTGATTTGGAGGCTTTTTGTATTAGTCTTCATTTCTTATTCGAATTATAATTTTCAATAATTTAAATGATACCTATTGTATGGACTAATTTTGTACTTTTCAATGTAGCGGTATAATATCCACAATAATATTGATAAAATTTAAAAGAAATGGTATAATGCTAACAATTTTAATTAAGGTGTGTTAACATGGCTGATAACTTATTTAATATAAATGATTTTTTAAAATTTGCAGTCGAATCTCTATATTTTACTGTAATTATTGATAATGATGGAATTATTAGATACTTAAGCGATAATTACGCTGATATCCTGAGTATTGACCCCAAAAAGGCTGAAGGAATGCCAGTTGAAAAGGTTATACCAAATACAAGACTTAATATTGTAGCAAAAACAGGAAAAGCAGAAATAGGTCATATATTTCGCATGAAGAATGGGCAAGACGTAATTTGCAATCGTATACCCTTTAAAGACAAAAGTGGAAATATAAAAGGAGTTATATCAACTGCTTCTTTTTATGATATTAATAAAGTTGAGACACTTAACCAACAAATTCTCCAACTAAAAAGGGAGAATAATTTATATATTGAACAACTTAATAATTTGATGAATAATACTTTTTCTGTGCAAAATATTATTGGTCAATCAAATAAAATTTTAGAAATAAAATCAATACTTCCGAAAATATCAGACTCAAATCTATCTGTTCTTATAATCGGCGAAACCGGAACTGGTAAAGAAGTTTTTGCAAATGCAATTCATCAATTAAGTAATAGAAAAATGTTTAATTATATAAAAATAAATTGTGCAGCAATTCCAAAGGATTTACTGGAATCTGAGCTATTTGGTTATGAAGAAGGGGCTTTTTCAGGTGCTTCTAAAGGTGGAAAAAAAGGAAAATTTGAACTTGCTAATCATGGAACAATATTATTAGATGAAATTGGTGAAATGCCATTATTTTTGCAATCAAAATTATTACGTGTAATTCAGGAGCAGGAGTTAGAACGTGTAGGCGGGCTAAAAACCATTCCAATAGATGTTAGAATAATTTGCAATACAAATAAGGATTTAGAAAAGTTAGTTTCTGAA
>JAEZGU010000112.1 GCA_023416855.1 Bacillota bacterium | reverse complement strand
GTTAAATCACATAGTGATCCAATTAAATCAGTGAGTCTTCTTGGTGTTGTTCCTTGAGATTCCATACTATTTTTTAAGTCGATAGTTTTATTTAGAATGCTTTCTCTAATTGCAGGTTTCAATTCATTGCCTTTAAGATTTGCAAATTGATTGTCTGCAAGATATTTAAGTTTTAATTCATTAGGTGTACCAACTAAACCTTCTGTATATCCTGGAGAAACAACAGGATCTGCAAGCTCCCATATTTTACCTACAGGGTCTTTGAATGCTCCATCTCCATATACCATAACTTCAATATTTCTTCCCGTTGCTTCATGTAGCTTACGTTGAATATCATACACTAACTCAGTGCAGCTTCTAGGGAATAATTTTACTGTATTTTCTGTTGACTTATTTGAGCCTAAAAGACCGTAATCCTCATTAAATCCGCTTCCATTAACTGATGATGTCATGATGTTATCTAATCCATAAACTTTTCTCGCTCCAGCACCTTTTAATAATCTTTTGCTTCTTTGCCTTGTATGTATATCACATGTAAGAACACAATCAGTATATTTTAATATACTTGTTGGATTATTGGAAAAAATAACTTCAACCTCAGCACCACTTTCTTTAATTATCTGAGAATAATACTCTATATAGTCTACCCCTGTAAAAATATGGCTTGTATTATTAAAATAGCTTCTAAACTCATTTTCAGTAAGGGTATCTGTCCAAGGGTTTATTCCAGCTGCATCAAGTGTATCATAATCAATAAAGGAATTACCTACCTCGTCAGAAGGATAACTGAACATCAAATAAATCTTTTTACATGCCTTAGCAATACCTTTAAGACATATTGCGAATCTGTTTCTGCTTAATATTGGGAATATTAACCCCAATGTGTCGCTTTCAAATTTTTCTTTTACATCAAACGCAATATCATCTATGCTTGCATAGTTTCCTTGTGCCCTCGCTACTACTGATTCTGTAATTGCAACTATGTCTTTATCTCTTAGTGAAAAACCTTCAGCTTCAGATGCCTTCAAAACAGTTTCAACTGCAATATCTGATATGTTATCTCCCTTGCTTATTATAGGAGCTCTTAAACCTCTTACAACAGTACCTACATATCTATCCATTATTTTCTCCCTTAAATATTTATTTATTAATTCTGCAACATATATTATAATACATTTATGTTTGTAAGTAAATTTAAAATATTAATGATTTATACAATAATTAATGGGTAAAAAATATTATATCATTTAAGGAGGATACATGAATTTTCCTAAAATAGGAATGCGAAATATTAAAACATCTACTTCAGTATTTCTATGTTTATTGGTTTTTGAGATTATAAACAGGGACAATGCTATACAAGCTTGTATAGCAGCAATTATTTGCATGCAGAATACAGTAGATGACTCATTTAAAAAAGGAATTGAAAGAGTTTTTGGAACAATATTAGGTGGAATAGTCGGAGCTTTGGTTTTATTATTTGTAGAAACATTTGGTCATGAGGAACTTCTTTTATTTATAATTCCATTAGGAATAATAATATTAATTGAAATATGTGTAGGTTTAAAACTAAAACAGTCCGTAGTTATTTGTTGTGTGGTATATTTAAGTATATTAATTACAAAAAAACATGAAGGTGGATACATCCTTTATACATTTAATCGAGTTGTGGATACGACTTTAGGAATCATGATTACAATATTTGTTAACAAATACATGAAAATGCCAGATGACGTAAAGAGATTGCTAAGAATTAATAAATTAAATATTGAACAAAAAGACATAATAGAACAAACGACAAAACCATCAGATAACCTACGTACTGAAGGAATGACAGAATCAGTTGAGGATATTGAAACTGTCGAAAAAAATTAGTCTGAATGTTAAATTTATTATTGACATTCAACTCAATGTAATGTATTGTATGTTTTGTTATCATGAAGCATAAAAACAGGGACAACTTCATAAAATTTAAAAAAAGTATATTGGAGGTTGTCTTGTGGGTGTAGCAGATGTAGGAGTTATTTTGGCTTATTCAGCCGGTATTATGTTAATATTTATGGTATCCTGGATTTTTGTAAAACCTTTGAAGTTTTTAGGCAGATTGATTTTAAATTCGCTTTTAGGTGCATTGTTTTTAATAATTTTCAATTACTTTGGTCAATATACTGGTATGTATATTGGAGTAAATGTGGTGTCTGCTTTATTATTAGGAATTTTGGGTGTACCAGGATTTATTGCCATATTTATAGTAAAACTTCTGATTTAGTAAATATTATTATAAATTACTGAAAAATTGTATATATTTTACTTTAAAATGAAGTTTTTATTGGACAACAAATTGGCTCTGTTATATAATATATTTAACGTTCTATTGATTTATCATAGATTAGGTTATAAATATTTTAACAGAGGGTAAATTATGTGGATAGAATACATTGTTCTTTTTTCAATTGTGGCCATGGTATTTTCCATAATGGTTGTATTAATTGTTGAAACTGTTCATACCACTAAAAGCATTTCAAGAAAAAGAAGCAACAACATTATCAAATAACTGCATAAGCAGTAAATATTATAAAAAAAAGGAGATGAGCACTAATCCCAATATACAACAATAAATTTAGAACATATAGTATAAATTTATTTAAGTATCAGTAATTTTAACGGGAGATAAACAATGAAGAAACTTAATATTATTTCGGGGATTCAACAGTATCGAAGCGAAGTAGATACAAATTTTCACATGCCTGGTCATAAAGGTAAAAATGGTATTTTAGACGATATAGGAAACAAACTAAATTTTTATGACATAACGGAAACTATAGGTACGGACAATTTGCATTACCCGACAGGATTTTTAAAAGATGCCATGGAATACATTGCAGAATCTTATGGCGCTAAAAAATCGTATATGGTCGTTAACGGGACATCCTGTGGTATTATATCGGCCATAATGGCGTGCACGAACCCCGGAGATAAGATAATTGTGCAGAGAGACTGTCACAAATCCGTTTATAATGCTTGTATATTAGGAGATTTAAAGCTGCATTATTTATATCCGGAATT
>JAEZGU010000096.1 GCA_023416855.1 Bacillota bacterium | reverse complement strand
AGATATGACGGTTGAAGATGCACTTGAATTCTTTAAAAACATACCTAAGATTCAAAGAAAGCTTCAGACTCTATACGATGTAGGGCTGGGTTACGTTAAAGTGGGACAACCCTCAACAACCCTTTCCGGTGGAGAGGCACAAAGAGTCAAGCTTGCAACTGAACTGTCTAAAAGAAGTACCGGAAGTACTCTGTATATTTTGGATGAACCAACCACTGGTCTTCATGTTGCAGATGTCCACAGATTGATAGACATACTTCAGAGACTTGTTGATGCTGGTAATTCAATAGTTGTTATTGAGCATAATCTGGACGTTATAAAGACCTCCGACTATATTCTTGACCTTGGTCCTGAAGGAGGAAACAGAGGCGGATCAATTATTGCCCAGGGTACTCCCGAGGTAGTAGCAAGGGTAGAGGGTTCTTATACGGGAAATTATTTAAAAAAGATATTAGTTGAAAAAAAGTAATAAAATATATAATGAGTTCCTATAAAATTCTTATTTTATAGGAACTCTATTTATATAAGCATTTAAAGTTTCAATATTATTATTTAACAAATTAATTGTGTTTTTAGGTTTGTTAATTTCATGTTAAGTTTATTGTAAAACATTTAACAATACTATATAATTATAACGTTTAAATGTTATATTTTGTCGAAAGAAGGTACTTCACAATGTTTAGAATTACAGCGAAAGAAGAATTGTTTTTTGACTATTTTATTGAAACCTGTGAAATTATTTGTAAGGCTGCAAATCTTTTAGATGATTTGACAAACAATTATGTGAATGTCAATGAAAAAATTGCAACTATTGAGGAAGCGGAACATGCTTGTGACAGCAGCGTTCACAAGATACTCAATGAACTTAACAAGTCTTTTATCACACCTATTGACAGAGAAGATATTTTCACCATTGCAAAGGAACTGGATAACATTACTGATGATATTGAAAGTACTGCACATCGTTTCAGTATGTTCAATGTTAAAGAAGTAAGACCGGAAGCTCTTACACTTACAAAGCTTGTAGTTAAAGCAACGGACGAACTTAGAAATGTAATGATTGAAGTAAAGAATATGAAAAAGAGCAAGGAGCTTCAGAACAAAATTATTGAAGTTAATAATGTTGAAGATGAAGCGGATACAATTTTCAGAGATGCAATGGCTAGCCTATTTACCTCTGAAACAGATGCTGTTGAGGTTATTAAATGGAAAGCAATATTTGAATTGTTGGAGAATACGATAGATGCTTGTGAAGATGTAGCAAATATCATAGAAGGGGTTGTAATGAAAAATGCCTAGTATTACTGTTTCATTGGTAGCTGTTGTTGTATTGGCACTAGCATTTGATTTTATTAACGGTTTTCATGATACTGCAAATTCTATTGCTACATCGGTTTCAACAAGAGTACTGTCTCCTAGACAAGCAATACTTATGTCTGCAGTTCTTAATTTCGTTGGTGCTTTGATGAGCAGTAAGGTTGCTCATACAATAACTAATGGTCTTGTTGACAGCGAAATGCTTAAAGGACAATACGTCATAATTGCTACATTGATTGCAGCAATTATATGGGATTTGATTACCTGGTACTTTGGAATACCAAGCAGTTCCTCTCATGCATTAATTGGAGCATTGGTAGGATCTGCAATTGCATTTTCCGGAGGAATCAGCATTGTAAAATGGCAGGGAGTATGGGATAAGGTTGTAATTCCTCTGATTACCTCACCTATAATCGGTTTTGGTATAGGCTTTGCGTTTATGACCTTGCTTTACAGATTATTGCGTAATTTCACACCAAGATTCATTAATAAGTGGTTTTCAAAATTACAGATATTATCAGCCGCTTTTATGGCCTATTCTCATGGAAACAATGATGCTCAGAAGTCAATGGGAATTATAACTTTAGCTCTGGTTGGTGCCGGACTGAATGGAGGACACACTGGTGTTCAGCCTTGGGTAATGATTGCATGTGCAATATCTATGGCTCTGGGAACTTCTATCGGAGGATGGAAGATTATCAAGACTATGGGTGTCAATATGATAAGACTCCAACCAATCGGAGGCTTTGCCGCAGAAACCGGTGCAGCAATTGTAATTGAAACTATGACACAATTCGGTGCTCCGGTTAGTACAACCCATGTTATATCTACGTCAATAATGGGTGTTGGTGCATCAAAAAGATTTTCAGCCGTAAAATGGGTTCTCGCAAGAAATATAGTTTTGGCTTGGGTTATAACTCTTCCAATTACAGCTTTGATGGGTGCTTTTATTACCACAATAATTAAAATGTTTATTTAATCGAAGTTGTAATAAAATGAATTCAATAATTACTTAATAGTTTACAAACAAAAATGTATGCAATAACATAAAAAAACGGTGAAATAATTTTAATTTATTTTACCGTTTTTTTTCAAAACTAATCTTAGATATGGCACCTTTATACTATAAAGGTTTCTTAACAGATTGTTTACAACTTCATAACCTGAAGTCACGGATTGCAGCCGTATAGGCTTGTAACAGTGACTATCACCAAGGTTATATGATTTGTTTTAAATTCAGTAACTTAAATAACTTAATTAAACGAAAAATGGCTGAATAGCTGTTAGACCTAAGGATTTACTTATGTTATACTAGTTAAAACATATAACTGTTAGTGACTGTCATTATAAATTTAAAAATATATAGACATTTATGGAAATAATATAGTATATATGTATATATAAATTCATATGGATTATTTTAACATTTTCTAACAGTTAGATAGTCACTGAAATGTGGTATATATAGTTAAATGTAATTATCTGCAAAACAATCAAATTCATTATACAAGAGTGTAATAAACAATCGATGCTGAGTTGAACAATCATGGAGGTAAAAATGATAAAATGCTCAATTTGCAATAAAAATATAGCAGTAGTTTTTGTAACAAAAATAGTTGATGGAAGACAGATTCAGGAGGGTCTTTGTGTAAGCTGTGCCAGAAAGCAGAATTTACAGCCTATAGA
>JAEZGU010000058.1 GCA_023416855.1 Bacillota bacterium | reverse complement strand
GCATTTAGGTCAACTCTATTGGAGTTTCCACTTTTTAAACCAGTTAACTTACTTAAATCAGAACTAATACTACTTATACTTAAAATATTTGTGTCTCCATTAACCTGAAAAGAAAGTTCCCCATTTTCTTCAATAACATTTATTTTATCAGCACCGTATGCACTTTTTAGTTTATCATGCAAATATGTTGCCAACTCTGATGCATTTGTGATTTCTTCTGAAAGCTTAATTTGTTTTTTTACACCATTATAAATAAACGTGATATATTCATTTGAATTTTTTAGAATACTTTCAGCGCTTTTATTAAGTTCTGAATCTATTGGTTCTGTTGAAACAGCATTTTGTCCAACCTTTAAGTTTAATAGTTCAGTCACCTTTTTACCTGCTGCTGTAAGTTTAATAGTTTTTTCTTCATATCCCTCTTTATGAACAATTTTATTGTCTACAGCATCAAATTCAAATTCAAATATTTGATTTCCTTCACCATCTTTTAACTGTTCATTAATTGCATCCACAACTGTTGCAGCAGTCACTTCAACGCCCAAACCAAATTCATTATCAAATTTTATATCATAACTATTTCCATCAATTTCTAAAGTCATTTTTTCACCGGCTAATGGTGATGCAATATAGGATGGTATTACATTTGTTTTAAACTCACCGCTTGAAACTGTTTGTGAAGATACTAAAGTTGAAGATGAAGCAACACTTGTAATACTGTTTATAGTAAAATTCTTAATATTTTCTGCATTTCCTGTTACGTTAACATAATTTGAAGACGACTTAAAAGTATTTGAGGCAAAAAAACTTGGACTTAAAATATTGGTTTTTGAACCAGCTGCAAATGAAAAATACTTATCACTGAACGCCAAAAGTTTTTTGCTTACTTCTCTATACGCTTCCTGTCTATACAATAATTTTTGTTTAGCTTGATATTGTCTGTTAATTTTATTTCTAGTAGCAGCTGTCATTTGTTTTACTAATTCATCTGTATCCAAGCCTGACATTAAACCACCAAAACCCTTATTAACAGACGACCCATATAAACTGTTAATTGATGCCATAAATTTCTCCTTTCTTGACAACAACAATTTGTTATCATTTGTAATACTTATATATCTGATTTTATTTTTTATTTAAATGCTTTATCAATATATCTGCAATGTTATCAATAGAAGCTTGAACTTGTACTGCACCTATATTGTAAGCCACCATAGGCATTCCGTAAACTACACAAGATTTTTCATCTTGACCGATAGTGAATGCTCCTGCCTTCTTCATGTTCATAAGACCCTGAGCTCCGTCCTTGCCCATTCCTGTAAGTATTATTCCTACAGCATTTTTATCTGCTGTTTCTGCAACAGAGCTAAATAGCACGTCTACTGAAGGACAATGACCGCTTACTTTATCTCCGGGTTTACAAGATACATAATATCCTTTTGTATCCTTTTTTAATTTCATTTGTTTGTCACCGGGCGCTACTAAGGCAAGTCCGTTTTCTACTCTATCTCCATCAACAGCCTCTCTAACTTCTATACTGCATATTTTATTTAATCTGTCAGCATACATTTTAGTAAATCCCGAAGGCATATGTTGTGTGACCAATATACCCGGTACTTCTTTCGGAAGCTCTTTTAGAATTTTAAGCGTTGCTTCGGTTCCACCTGTCGAAGCCCCTATTGCAATAATTCCTTGAGCTTTTGTATTTATAATTTTTATTGGTTCTTTTTTTTGTATTTTTGCCTTGTTTTCAATAGTTGGCTCTTCTTTTTTTACATTTGCAGATGTTACTAATTTAGCAATTGAAGCAATCTTTATTTTAGTTTTTAATTCTCTAAAAAACATCTGTAAATTGTTGTTTGAAGACATATCAGGTTTTTTAACAAAATCAACTGCACCAGAATGTAGAGCATCAAAAACACTGATGTTCATTGAACTTACCAAAACAACTTTCATAGGATGTTCTACCATAAGCTTTTTAATAAAAGTCAAACCATCCATTTTAGGCATTTCTACGTCTAAAGTAAGTATGTCCGGATTAAGTTCTTTGATTTTTTCCATGGCATCAACAGGATCGACAGCTGTGCCAACTACATCTATATGAATATCCTGATTTAGTTCGTTTTTTAAGACGTTTCTAAACAACAGGGAATCATCAACAATTAAAACCTTTATATTTTTTCCTATCATATGTTATTCCTTTTTATAAATTGCCGGGCTAACATAAAGATATTTTGACTTGTTTCTTTGAACTGTCTCAGCATGCCCAATCATTAAATATCCTCCTGACTTGGTTGCTTCATAAAACTTATTTACAATGTTAATTTTAGTTTCAGCATTAAAGTAAATCATTACATTCCTGCAAAATATAACATCATACTTATTTTTAGCAACTATAGGGTCCATTAAATTTAACACGCTGAAGGTAACATACTTTTTAATATCCGGCGATACCTGGTATTTACCTTCTTTTGTTTTTACAAAATATCTTTTTTTGTATGATTCGGGTAGATTTTTTATACTTTCTTCCGAATATATTCCTTCACGTGCTTTTGAAAGGACATTTTCAGATATGTCCGTTGCAAAAATCTGTATTTTCCACTGACCTAAAGAATATTTGAAATAATCGTCTATAACCATTGCTAATGTATATGGTTCTTCACCAGATGAACATCCTGCACTCCAAATATTCAATGTCTTTAGCTTATTATTTTTCTCTTCGTAAGGTAAGACAGTTTCCTTTAAAAAATTAAAATGATTTTCTTCTCTGTAAAAATAAGTGTAATTAGTTGTCAGTTTATTAATAAGCATTGTTATTTCTTCTTTATTGTTTCTTTTAATGCTTTCTAAATACTGACTGAAACTGCTCATGCCTTTTCTTTCTATTAAATTTGATAAACGGCCTTCAATTAAAATCCTCTTTTTTGAAAGGTCAATGCCGTAATTTTTATGCATATATTGTACAAATTCTAAAAATTCACTATCAGTTAATTTTACCATAATTACATGCTTTCTATTATATTTCCTATATCAAGGATTAAATTTATGCTTCCATCTCCCAATATTGAGCAACCGGAAATTCCTGCTTCTTTTAGATCACTCTTATTTAATATTGTAGGCAACGGCTTAACAACTACTTGCTGTTCACCTATAATACTGTCAACAAACAAACATATACTTCCATCACCTGATTCAACAAGTATTAAAATTCCATCTTCAATGTTTGTAGTATTTGTTTTAATTCCAAAATACTCATTAACTCTTACTATTGGATAACATATTTCTCTTATTAATATCATTTCTTTTCCATCAGTATTGTGAATTACGTCTTTTTCAACTGTTTTAAATGATTGTTGAATATTTTTAATTGGAATAATAAACTCTGAATCACCAACTACTACCTGCATACCGGATACAATTGTTAATGTAAGAGGTATCTTAAATGTAACTATAGTACCCATATCCTCTTTGCTGTCTAATACAACATTTCCACCAACTTTTTCTACATTGGATTTTACAACATCCATTCCAACACCCCTACCTGAATATTCAGTTACTGCATCATTTGTAGAGAAACCTGGTTGCATTATAAACTGGAATATTTCTTTAGGGGTATAATCAGTCTCAGGCTTTGTCAACATATCCTTAGCTTTTGCTTTTGCCAAGATTTTTTTATAGTCAAATCCCTTTCCATCGTCTTCTACAGTAATATGGATTTCTCCTCCTGTATTAGAAGCCGATAACCTTATAGTTCCTTGTCTGCTCTTTCCTTTTCTAATTCTTTCATCTTCTGATTCAATACCATGGTCCATTGCATTTCTTACAAGGTGCATTATAGGGTCAGATATACCATCAACAATAGTTTTGTCTATTTCAGTGTCCTCGCCTATAAGAATTAATTCAACGTCCTTATTAAGCTCCTTGCCCATATCCCTTACTATTCTTTTCATTTTTTGGAAAATACCAGATACAGGTACCATTCTTAAAGACATAACAATGTCTTGAAGTTCATCTGTAAGCTTCCTCATTTGTCTTGTTGATTTTGTAAAACTATCCAAATTTAATTTCTTTATTTCATTGTCTGCAGCAACCATTGATTCTGCAATAACAAGCTCTCCGACTATGTTTACAAGTTTATCAAGCTTAGTAAGATTTACTGTTATTAAGCTTTGCTTGTTATGTTTAGATGTATCTACCTTAGTCTTCTTTACCTCATTACTAATTGTTGTTATGCCTGTCTCAGTTTTAAATTCTGTACTTCCTTCACTTATCTGCTGTTGATCATTTGCATATTCTATTATAGTGTAATTTTTTACATTTAAGGCTTCTCTAACTACGCCTACTGCAGCGTTTAAGCTTTCTTTATCATTAACGTATACAAAAAAACCTTCTTTAACAATATCTTGAGATGTTTCAGAAATTTTCTCTACATTTTCAGGCTTATACGTAAAATCAATACCTGTTTCTCTGAGCTGATTTATTATCAAATACGCTCTTATGTTTTCCATACCAATATCATCATCAAATAATATTTTAATTGCATAACTATTAGAAACTACCACTTCTTCTAATGTTTCTCCATCGTTTGTCTCAATTAACTCGTCTACTAACAATGCTGCAGATTGTGTTAAAGCTGCCTCATCTTTATAGGAATTTGTATTATCTGTAGATGTTTTTCCAGTAATAACATCTAAAAAGTTGCTTATTTCTTTTTCAAATGGCTCTAAATTTTCTTCAAGCTGTTGTCCGTCTTCTATTTTAGAAATTTCATCTTTTATGAAGTCTGTAAACTTAAATACAAGATTTACAAGTTGTTCATTGTACTTACTCTTAATGCCATTTTCTCTAATATAATAAAATAAATCCTCTACCTTATGAGATATCGACATTATACTATTAAATTGCATCATTGCAGATGAACCTTTAATTGTATGCATTATTCTAAATATTTCATCTATACATTCTTTATCAAAAGCTTGTTCATGTTCTGCTCTTAATAGAATATCGTCTAATTGTTCCATCAATGAATTTGCTTCAAAAAGATACATGTCAAGTACCGAATCTAAATTATTATCCATATTATACCATTCTCCTTGTTTGGCTGCTTTCTTGTTTTTTATATCGGCATTTTTTTAAAATTATTAAGCGGTTGAACAGTTTTTTTATTTTTTACATTTAACATCTTATTTTAATTAATAATTTACCGATATATTTACAGATATAGTTTATTTTTTTTACGTTTTATAGTATAATTAATATTAAAGATAAAAACGGGAGACTTATATGTTAGATAATAATATAAGCATTAAAACGCATAATCCAATTAATGATAATAACCTTAATAAACCAAAGATTAAATTAGAAGAAGTTCAACCTTTTAACGTAATCGATCCGACCAAGGTTGTAAAAGCTCCAAAGCAAGATCCTA
>JAEZGU010000010.1 GCA_023416855.1 Bacillota bacterium | reverse complement strand
CCCCCAAAATATCTTGTTACAACAACAGCCACATTAACTAAGTCTTCTTGGTTGATTACATTTAAGATAGGCATACCAGCAGTTCCCGAGGGCTCTCCATCATCTGAATATCTTTGAATATTCTTGTTTTCGCCGATTACATAGGCATAACAGTTATGTGTGGCATCCTTAAATTCCTTTCGGATACTCTCAATAAAAGAGACCGCTTCTTCTTCATTTTCATCTGGTGCGGCAGTACCGATAAATCTGGATTTATTAATAATTATTTCATCCCTTCCATATATATGGACAGATTTGTAATTACCCATTTATTTCACCTGTTATATAATTTTTGTATTCATTTTTTTCGTTGTCGTATAAAATAGCCTTCAAATTTACTCCATCACCATCAAATTCCACGTTTTCCGTAAATCTGTTTTCATAAAGCCAATAATAGTCCTTAATATTTTTATTAGGAATTTTTAAAGCATATTTATGTTTTTCACCATTAACCTTTAAATCTACAGATTCTAACAGTTTATCTATGTTTAATTTATTTTTTGAAGAAATATAAAGTATATCATTTGATGGGATGGTAGTAATTTTATCACTAACAATTTTGTCTATTTTGTTGTAGACTGTTAATACAGGTATATCCTTATCAATAATCTTTTCAACCAGCTTAGTTGTTGTTTCCTTATGCTTCTGAAGGTTTTCATCATTAATATCTATTAAATGAATTATTAAATCAGCATATTTAATTTCTTCCAAGGTTCCTTTAAATGCTTCCACAATTTGAGTAGGCAGTTTTTTAATAAATCCTACTGTATCTGAAAATACAGCTCTTCTTCCCCCTGGCAGTCTTACCCTTCTTAGTTCTGTTTCTAAAGTGGCAAAAAGCATGTCTTCTGCAAATACCTTTTTATTCTCTGCTTCTTCATCGCTATACTCACTTTCCACCAAAGCATTTAAAAGTGTGGACTTACCAGCATTAGTATAGCCTACAATCGATATAATTGGCACTTGGTCTTTCATTCTTTTTTTTCTTTTTGTTTCTCTTACCTTACCAAGATCATTTAATTCATTTTGTATATCGCTTATTTTTTCTTTAATTCTTCTTCTGTCCAGTTCCAGCTTTTGTTCACCTGGGCCTCTTGTTCCTATACCTCCTCCAAGTCTTGAAAGGTTGTTATTTATACCAATAAGCCTCGGTAAGGTGTATTTTAGCTGAGCAAGTTCAACCTGAAGCTGTCCTTCCTTAGTAAGAGCTCTCTTAGCAAATATATCAAGAATCAGTCTTGTCCTGTCTATTACCTTTGCATCAACAACTTCTTCAATATTTCGTATTTGGGAGCCGCTTAGCTCATCATTAAAAATAATTGTATCTATTTCAAGTTCCTTAACATAATTAGCAATCTCTTCAATTTTACCCTGACCTACATAGTATCTGTTGTCTATAGATTGTTTGTTTTGGATGATACTTGAAATTACAACGCCATCAGCAGCTTCAACAAGCTCCTTAAGCTCTTCCATGTCATTTTCTTCTTCCTCACTTGATAGCTGTACTGCTACCAATAGGCATTTTTCTTTATACTCCAAGTACACTCCGTAATAATTAACATTTTCTTTTGTATTTTACCATTTTATTATAAATATGTACATATTTATTATACTTTAATATAAATTTAGTTTATTCCATTATTGAAATCTTTTAATGAAGGAAGGTTCATATAGGAATCCGGAACATCTCCGATTATTACTATCTCAGCTATCAGTACATTATTTTTAACTGTAGTATTGGTTGTAGTAACTGGACTGATTACTCTCATATCTACCTCCACAGTTATGTATATTTTATACCTTGTTTGATTAATTCCAGATTCTTCAAATTCTGTTATGAAATCCACTAGTACACTTCCCTGCGGAAGTATTGTAAAGCTTAAATTCGGTCCCTTTCCAGCCATAAGCTGACTACCTAAAGCTGTGAATAATGGAATAGTAAATTTTTCATTTTCCAATGCTGCAATTTTCTGCTGTACATTTTGGGCTATGTTATTTGAAATATAGTTCATTATCATTGCATCTGTTCTAATCATGTTTATTTTACCTTCTCTGTCGTAACTAGGCTCTAGAATTTGATCCTTAATGGAATCCTTATTTAATTCCTTTCTAACGGTTTCATTTATAATTCTAGTTGCAATTACCTTTGCTTGAACCTCGCAAATTGATGATAATGTAGGTCGTATACTTACTTCAACATAGTAATATGTAATTATTGCAAATAATAGTATTATGACCATTATTAGTTTTATTAAACTTCCTTTATATTTTTTCAACTATTGATTTCACACCCTTTCTATTATATAATATGTAGGAACTTAAAATCTTTGACAATATTACAAGGCGCAAAATAGATAGTGCTTATTTCTTGCTTGTAGATTACATTGATTCAGTTAAAGTTAAGTTCATTTTCTTACGGAGGTTAATATGTCAAAAGAAAATAAGAAAAATATTGAAATAATAGAAAGTCAAAATGAAAACACAAAAAAAACTAAGAAGAAGAAAAAAAGAAAAGGTATTGTTGCTTTAAAGATATTTCTTCTTTTGTTGTTTGTAGCTATAATAATTGTTGGCGGCTCAGTTGCCGGGATGGTTATTGGAATTATTAAAAGTGCTCCTGATATAGATCCTACAGACGTACTTGGTAAACTTTCTGAAAGCTCGGTTATAGTAGATG
>JAEZGU010000007.1 GCA_023416855.1 Bacillota bacterium | reverse complement strand
CATTATGTCAGTAAATGAGTAAATAAATTGAGTTGTAATTCCTATGATGTAATTGAGAGAAGTATAAAAAAATTGTAATATGCTTAGTTTTCCAAATGTAAGCATTGCTGCCATGAAGACTGCATTTATATCTTCAGTGATGATCTTAAACTGTGTAAAGTCAGTCTTCATCATATTTTTAATGCTTAAAACATCTTTTAAAATTATTGTAAAAATAATCATCACAGAAAACAAAATCACTATATCAGAGACTGCTTGATTTGAAAATTCATCAGAGAAGTATTTGATTATGGTCAACACCATGCATATTATTAAAATGTTTATACCTGTCTTAATAATATCTCTGAAAAAACCCTGTTCATGTTCAAGCTCGTATAAAAAATAGTCCTTTATACTGATATCAAGTCTTCCTTTAAAAGCATTTACAATTAAATCTCTTATATTAATATTGTTATCTTTAAAATAAGAGTTATTTTGGTTGATGTATTCCTCTAAATTATCTACAGGAATTTTATCTATTGCATCATCAATTGCAGCTGCATACACACTTGTACTAAAAGTTAAAATAATTATTAAAAATATTATTATTTTTTTTTTCATCTCATCACCCGTTAACATGCAGCAGTATTTGATCAAGGAATATTTTTATCACGTCAATTGAATAAATGAGTATTATCAGCTTTCCTGATATCTCAACTTTTTTGCCCACGGATTCATAATTTAAATCCTTGCAAAGAAGTGAAATGAAATCACATATATATGCAATACCTACAATTTTTAAAATAGTAGCAAAATATTCTATTTTAATATTGTATCTAACAAATATATCTATGAATTCCTGAATATAGCCCTTCAGTTCTCTAAATAACAGAAGCATTACCAGGACGCCAAAAATGACAGTGATATGCACCTTGAATTCTTTGTTGAAGTTTGAAATTGTAATGCCCAGAATAACTGTGATTAAAGAAATAAATATAATTTTTGCTAGCAACATATCATTCCTTTCATCAATACAAGTTGAATACTGATTTTACCTCCATAAACAAATCATTCATCATCCCGACTATGAGAGCCATCACAACAATTACTCCAGTAAGCGTCACAAACATTGCCTGTTCATCCCTTCCTGTTTTAGCTAAAATCTGATTGAAAACCGCTACTACTATTCCAATTGCACCAACCTTAAAAATTAAATCAATATCCATACATACCTCCTAAACTAAAATAACGGCGGTCAGGCATCCCACCAATATTGAAATCCTGTTGTTTAGATTTTTTTTCTCCCTATGAGTTCTTTCAAATTCTTTAATTGAATTTTCCATTTCCCTCATAGTGAACAATAACTTTTTATCCAGTACATCTGAAAATGTGCTTCCGTAATAATCAATTATATCAGAAAAATATTTGTTGAATTCATCAGGCGTATTTAACTCCGACTTCATAAAACATTCAAATTCATACTTATTTTTCTTATTATGGTTTAATTTTATTTGAAGCTCTGAAATAACATTTTTAACATCTTCACTTTTAAAGTTATATATCAAATATATTTCTTCAAAAGACATTTTCATGTCACAGGAATAGATTCTTAAATAGTCGGTGAAATCTAAAAGCTCCTTCATGGTGTTCAAGAATTTATCGCCATAGTCATTTATAAATTTAAAAATAAATTTCACTGTGATAACAGTAAGTACAAATAATGATGATTTAACCCAAATCATTAAATATCACCCTATTCCTTTCAAAATCGAAAATCTCTTTTACCACACATGGTTTCATGCTGTTTTTCAAAATTATTGCTCTGTCAAAAAAGTTATTTTCTATAATAGTCTTCATATATAGGTTTCTTTTCACATCTTCAAGACTAAAGCCATGAGCTGTTGCAATTATATTTACTCCGCTTTTTAATGCATAATGTAAAATTTCGAAATCATCCTTTGACCCAAGCTCATCTGCAATTATGACCTTTGGAGAAAGAGCCCTTATTCCCATTATAAAGCCTTCTTTTTTCATGCAATATGACAATACATCTGTGCGCTGACCCACATACATCTGAGGAGTTCCGTTATATATGGCTGAAATTTCACCTCTTTCATCAATCAATGTAACGTCACATCCTTCAAAATAAGGATTTGAATTTTTATTGCCATCACTTAAAGATTTGCACAAATCTCTTATAAAGGTTGTCTTACCAGACAGTGGGGGGCCAATTATCAATGTGTTGTAAATATTTTTGCTGGAGTTTATAAAGTATTTTATATAGCTTTCTGAACATCCCGGAAATTCCCTCGCTATCCTTATATTTAGTGAAGTGATGTTTTTAAATCCTTTAAAAATATTGTTTTCATAAATGCAGTCACCTCCTAGACCAACCCTGTGACCACCTTCAATCGTTATAAAACCGCTTTGGATTTCTTTTTCAAAAGCATGCATTGAATTTCTTGTAAGATTAGAAACTGTTTCTTCGATATCTCTTTTGCTAATTTTGTAATTATCATCAAGAAAAATTTCATTTCTTACCTTTTTAATCATTATGGGGCTGTTTATCCTAAGTCTTATTTCTACAGTATCACTACCCAACAACAAGGACTGCTTGGCCACAATATTTCTGACATTGTCACTTAAAAGCTTTAGAATATTATTCATTTGTTAGTTCCTCCGGTTAAATCATGACCTCTTAATCTATAATATT
>JAEZGU010000281.1 GCA_023416855.1 Bacillota bacterium | reverse complement strand
CAGTACATTAAAGGCTTTGGAGGTAAGTGAAATAATTACCCTTGAAGGCGTACAAAGTATATCAAAGATTAAAAAAATCTTAAGGACCATACTAAAAATATTTGCACCCTTAATGTAAATTTACTATAAGGAAGGACAGAAAATGGAAAAAAATTTAAAATTTTATGTGAAATTGTTTTGGTCGACTTTTTCATTAAGCGCTTTTACTATTGGAGGCGGTTATGTAATAGTTCCGCTAATGAGAAAAAAATTTGTTGAAGAGTTAAATTGGATTGACGAAGAAGAAATGCTAAACTTAGTTGCAATATCTCAATCGGCTCCAGGACCCATTGCTGTTAACACATCAATAATGGTTGGATACAGATTAGCAGGAGTACTAGGATCTTTTGTCACAATATTGGGGACAGTTCTCCCACCTTTGATAATAATTACAGTAATAGCTCAATTTTATACAGTATTTAAGGAAAATAAAATTATAAATGCTCTTTTATTAGGAATGAGAGCAGGAGTTGCTGCGGTAATTATTGATGTTATAATAAAAATGGTAAAAGATATTATAAAAACCAAAAATAAAATATCAATTACAGTTATGATAGTTGCATTAATAGCAGCTGTTATTTTTGATATTAATGCAGCATTAATTATTATTTTAAGCGGAGCCTTCGGAGCTTTCTATTACAACGTCTACAAGAAGGAAGGTAAGCAACAATGATATTATTACAAATTTTTTGGAGTTTTTTTCAAATTGGATTATTTGCCATAGGAGGTGGCTATGCAGCGCTTCCTTTAATTGAACATCAGGTACTTGAGATTCACAACTGGCTAACATTGTCAGAATTTGCAGACCTTCTGACCATTTCTCAAATGACGCCTGGACCTATTGCACTAAATGCATCAACATTTGTAGGAACTAAGGTTGCCGGTTTGCCAGGCGCAATAATAGCAACCATAGGTTGCGTTACACCTTCTTGTATTATAGTACTAACCTTATCATATTTTTACTTTAAATATAAAAACTTGTCTTCTATTCAAGGAGTATTAAAAGGCCTAAGACCTGCTGTTGTATCCTTGATAGCTTCAGCAGGCTTGTCAATATTATTGCTTGCAGTATTTAAGTCAGAAGATGTAACTATTTGGACAATGAGCTTAAATGATGTTAATTTGGTTTCCATAGTACTTGTTGCTATAGGAGTATTTGTACTGAGAAAATATAAATTAGACCCTATAAAGGTTATGATAGCAACAGGAATTATTGGTATATTTATTTATGGAGTATTTTAATGAATAACTTTACACATTTACATGTTCATACAGAATACAGCCTTCTTGACGGAGCCTGCAGAATTGAAGAATTAGTTAATAAAGCAAAATCTCTTAACATGACTTCCTTGGCAATAACAGACCATGGAGCCATGTATGGAGTTGTGGAGTTTTTTAAGCAGGCTAAGAAAGCAGGTATCAAACCTATACTTGGGTTCGAAGCATATGTTTCGCCACGAAGTCTTACTGAAAAGGATCCTCAAAAGGATAAGAGTCAATATCATTTAGTGCTGCTTGCGGAAAATCAAGAAGGCTTTAAAAATATTATGAAGCTTTGTTCTATTGCTTTTGTTGAAGGTTACTACTACAAGCCAAGAATAGACCATGATACACTTAAAAAGCATAGCGAGGGTATAATTGCATTAAGTGCATGTCTTGCAGGAGAAGTTCAGTCACATTTGCTTGATAATAATTATGAAGAAGCTGTAAGAACATCTTTAATGTATAAAGAAATATTTGGAGAAAATAACTTTTTCCTTGAGCTGCAGGATCATGGCATGAAGGAACAAAGATCTGTTAATGAGGCTCTATTAAAAATGAGCCGTGAAACTGGAATAAAGCTTGTTGCAACCAACGATGTCCATTATATAAACAAGGAAGACGCATATTTCCATGATGTGCTTCTATGCATACAAATGCAAAAAACTACAATGGACGAAGACAGAATGAAATTTCCATCAGATGAATTTTATTTAAAATCATATGAAGAAATGGCAAGACTGTTTTCTGAGGAAGCATTGAAGAATACTTTAGACATAGCAGAGCGCTGTAATGTGGAGCTTGATTTTAACACGGTCCACCTTCCAGAGTTTAAAATACCCAAAAACTATACAAAGTCAGAATATTTTAAAGAAATATGTCAAAACGGTTTAAAGGACAGATATAAAAATATTACTGATGAAATACAAAATAGATTAGATTATGAAATTAGTGTAATTGAACAAATGGGCTATGTAGATTATTTTCTTATAGTCTGGGATTTTATAAAATATGCTAGAGACAACAATATAATGGTTGGACCTGGCAGGGGCTCAGCGGCTGGAAGCATTGTTGCATATTCTATGAAAATTACCAACATAGATCCAATAAAGTATAATTTGATTTTTGAAAGATTTTTAAATCCTGACCGTGTAAGTAAGCCTGATATTGACGTGGATTCTTGTTATGAGAGGCGTGAAGAGGTAATAGAATATGTAAAAGATAAATACGGCAAGGAAAGAGTAGCACAAATTATAACATTCGGCACTATGGCTGCAAGAGGATCTATAAGGGACGTAGGG
>JAEZGU010000259.1 GCA_023416855.1 Bacillota bacterium | reverse complement strand
GCATTACGCTGCCTATTGAATCAATTATACCCTTTTCAACTTCTGACCAAGTATAATTTAATCCATATACTGCTATCAATGCACCTACTACTGCACCTATTATTATAGGAATATGTGGATCTTGTCCAAATACTATAATAGCTACTGCCAGCACTGCCACTATGACTAATACCGGGATGATTGAAATTCCTATTGTTGCTTGTTTTTTCTGTTTTGGAACCATACTCATAACTCTCCTCCATAAATTAAGATTAGTGTATTAAGTATAATGATCAAGGATGAATAAATAAACCCTACTATAATGCCCAACAAAACCCATTAACTAAAATCCCGTAGCATTAATTAATACACAAATATTTCAACGCATATGAATACGTTTTATGCGTTTATTTTAGCACAATTAAAACATTTTGTAAACATCTATTTATTTGTAAAGTAATAATTAGCCGTACTTTTAATAATATTTCACAAAAAATGTCACCTAAAAGCTTACGCTTAAGGTGACAAAATATTACTTAAAATATATTATTTTTATATTCGATATACAAAGCTCTAATTTCTGACATTTTTTCATTCATTTGCTTTTGTAAATCAGATGCAACTTCATAATTACCATCATTTATTGCTGTCTTAATTTTAGTAAATATACATTTTTTAGTCATGCTATCCTTCATAAGCTTAGTTTTTAAATACACAATCCTCTCCCAGTTGACAACATCCAAATCTGTTGCATGATCCTGTTCATTGTGAAGCTTAACAAAAGATTTTAACAACATTATATTATCATGTATTATCCTTCCTGTAAGTTCATTTTTCCACTTTTGAAGTGTTGACTCCCTAAATGAATTTAACAACTCATCAGTAAAAACATCCCCTGACTTCAATACTTGTTGCTTTATAACATTGGAGTCAAGATTATATAGGTTCTCCCACACTGTAGCAGGGGCAATACCATACAACTTATTTCTTTCTTCTTCAGAATATCGTTCAAAAACATCTTCTTCACTTCTGTATTCTCTATATTTTTCTAAGTAAACAGCATCTTCACCATATTTTTTAGAAATTTCCATTTCTAATTGTTCACAAGTTAACCCTGCATTAACAACATTAATTATTCCATCTAACATTGCTTGATATGATGCTGCTATAACTAAATATGTATTAGAATACGGGTTAGGAGATCTCATTTCAAATCTAATAACATTAGGATTTTCAACATCTCTTATTACACCTACCAATACTGAACGATTCCTTGATGGCGCCTCTTTAGTACCTCCTAATGAAGTAACTGTGCAAACAGGAGCCTCAAATCCAGGCTTTAGTCTATTAAACGCATCATTTGTTGCAGTAACAATTGGGTTTATAACTTCATAGTTTTTTAGTAAACCCATTAATGCTCCATACCCAATTTCACTTAAATAGTCTTTGTGTACATCTTTAGGAGTAAATAAATTTATTCTCTTTCCGTCTTTTAACTTCAAAGCAACTCCAAGATGAGTATGCTCTCCGTTTCCTGCAACACCCTCTATTGGCTTTGCTTTAAACAAAACCTCCAAACCATGATGTCTAAACTGATCTTCTATTATTTCTCTTACAACAATTTCATTATCCGCTGCCTGAATAGCATTTGAAAATCTCCAATCTATTTCAAGCTGCTCCATAACGTGAGTTATCCTACCCTTGGCGTCAATTTTATTTGCTATGCCTCCAACCTCTTTATGTGCCATCTCAGGCTTTAGATCATAAAGTTCAAGCAAATCCATTATTTTTTCAATAACTGTCCTAACAGTTCCCATGGTTCTTTTCCAATATTGTTCTTTTAAAACCTGGGAGGTGTGTAATTCTTCAAAATCTGCACTTTGCTCAGGAGTTTTCACCCACATTTCAAGCTCTGTTGCGCTTGTTAGCTGTACTTCTTCCACATCTTCACATTTAAAACCATAATATTCTGAAATTCTTGGATTTTTTTCAATTAGGCTCATTAATTCTGATTTGAAATTAATTATAGCTCTTTTTAGGATTGATCTGGAACATACCTGTTTGCCATCATGAATAATAAAGGAAGGAATTTTTAGTGTGCCTACGGGTAAACCGTTTATTGAGTTGTGATTTTCATAATTATAATCTACAAACCAATTGCAGTTAATATCAGGTAATATATCTACTCTTGCATTGTTTAAGTCAGCTATACCTTGCAACTCAACACTGGAACCATCTGTTTGTATTCCATACTTAAGCATTTCAGCCATATCCTTTATAAAAAGCTTTATAGGTATTTTCTCATCCGTACCATTGCCTCCGGTATCAACACCCATGAATGATACAAATTGAATTTCAGGATGCTCTTCAAGTATTTGTGTTAAATCTTGTATGCCATGGTGCTCTGGTTTTATTGTATAGATCATGTTGTTCATATTTCCTCCTTATGTATTGTCATTTGCATATTTCTATCAATTCCGATGGTTCAAAAATTAAATACTCCGGTTTGTGCTTTCTTAAACTCTCTACAGTATTGTAACCCCACCCAACGGATGCAATATCTATCCCTGTTTTTTTTGCTGCATGAATATCTCTTATTTCATCACCAACATAAAGTACTTCGCTTAGCTTCAATTTTTCCTTATTAATTATTTTTCTCATTTTTGATTCTTTCCCAAACATTGAAGCACTTAAAATAGTATCAAAAAATTCAGCGTTTTTTTCTTTAAGAAACGTTAAAACATTATCTTTTGAGTTAGTTGTAATTATCGCTGTTTTAATTCCCATATCTCTTAGAATTTTAATGGTTTCAAAGATATCATTTTTGCATAATCTTATATTTTTGATGTCTTGATTAAGAAGCTTTTTGCCTCTTTTCAAAATGAATGGTAGGTATCTTTTTTTTAATTCTATATATTCAATTAATTCTTTTGCGCTCATCTTTTTAATATGTCCAAGCTCGTCTATGGTAATATTTTTCAAATTATACTTTTCAGCTAATTTTTGATATATAACGAAATTTGCTTCTTCTGTATCTGCAATAGTACCGTCAAAATCAAATAAAACATACTTATATCTCACCATAATCCATCCTTTGCTATTTATCCATTTATAATAGCATAATTTAATCATATGTTTCAACTATATTATAATTTATTTTTACAGTCAATTTTTAATTTAAAAGATTAAGAAAATGACATAAAAAAACTCCTGTAACAGGAGTTTTATAGAGATCTCATTATTTTACTGCATCCGTTTTTAACAAAATTCATATATTCTTGTTCTTTTATTAGCATCGGATACTCCACTTCGGGTATAGTATCTTTAAAAAATTCCATTATTTTATCTTTGGATTTTTTTAAGTTTACACCCTCTATTTCAGTTATATTTAAATCTAAATCAAACGAGCTGATTTCATCTTTATATTTTTCAAAGAAGTTATTAATTGCCTTGCTGTCATAAAATTTAAGTATTGATTTAACTGCCTTGCCAAGCTCTTCATCCGTTAAATCCACACTATTATGGATTTTAATTTTACTGGCATTAAACTTATAATATTCATCAAACCATACATGACAATAGTATCCTAATATAAAGGATTTCTGCTTTACATTAAGCTCCTTAAAATTAAATTGTTCATAAAACTCTCTTACATCAATATTACCATCCTCATCAAAAGTATGCAGATTATCAAAATCATCTTCATTAATAGTATCCGGAGAAGCAATACCAATAACAAAACTTGGAATATCAATTTTTATTTTAGAATTTTCTATAAACAATTTACCAAAGTGCATATTGGTACTTATTGGGGGCATTTGTTTTTTTAACTCCTTTTCAAATAGTCTCGTATATTATAACAAATAAAACTAAGTTTGTACAGTACTATTTAAATCATTATGATAATGCAATTTCAGGCGGTTCAGTAGTTTCACCTGTTTTAGGATTTACAAAAGCTAACCAATAACCATAATCCACTTCATCTTCTTTATTGCTGTATGACCAGTTTTTAAAACCTGTGATACCTTTATAAGGTTGTTCTTCCTTAGTAAATTCTCCGGGTACACCATAAATAAACCTAACAATATCATCATTTTCTTTGTAAATACCAAATATATAATGTCCGTATTTTTTCATAAGCCTACTGCATGTTGTTACACGATTAGAAATCGGATATGGATAATATGAACTGATTATTTGATTGTAATATGGTAAAAATCCATTTTTTATGCCGGTTTCATCGAATGGTATGTACCACCAGTTAAAATTCTTCAGTTTAACAGACAATGGTTCAACTTGTTTATATTCTTTTAAAGTGTTATACAAGCTTTCTTCAAACTTATTTTTATACCTTTTTGATTGTGCTTCTATATTAGGTTCAGCATTTAAATTTACAGCTGCTTCTACTGATTCTTTTTTAACTCTACCATTGGTAATTTCATTATTATGCTCGAAGTTATTAACTTTTTGTTTTTCAATAATTTCTTCTTTAGGGACTTCTATAATTTGTTCAACCTTTTTCACTTCTGCCTCTTTTATTTCTTTTGCTTCTGTTACCGATTCTTTAGTCACTTCAAGCGGGGTTACATACTCTTCTTCGGAATTTTCCAGCTTTTTAACTTGTTCTAAGGTGCTTGCATTGAACAAATTGGCATAGAGGACAATTTTATTATCCTGAACAATAGCACATGTATTATAATCCTCAACATAGCTATTATTACCAAATGTTAAACTCTTTTTAATCATGCCTTTTTTATTATTTATATCTCCTAATTTTAGTTTATTTGCTTTATCCTTATACAAATAAACTTCACTAACTGATTTAACATCTCCTAAGCCTTCAGCTGAAACAATGATATTTCCTCTCATGCCTCTCATATCAAGCCTAACGTAACCCCTTGCTTTATTTGATTTGTTTACCGGTTCAAAAAACTTCATCACTCTATAATTTTTATTGTTCATGAATAACCTCCTACAAAATATACCCGTTATCTAAATATATGCTAGTTATTTTGTATAATTACAATTTTGTGGCAAGCACTAAAATTACAATATCTTAGCAATATCATATAAAGAGCTAATAACGAGCCAATTTTGTGGGAAATATCTCATTACATTCCAATAACCTACTCCTTCAAAGTCATATTCGGAAAATAAATCTAACTTAGCTAAAATGCTTCTTGCATCCTCAAACCAAACCTCATGTTGTTTACCTTGATCGTCAAAGTATATAAAATATGGTGATTGAGATGCTTCATCATATTGTATGTTTGCACCAACACGAGATGCAAGTTCAACTGCTTGAACATTGGATAAAGAATTTGCTCTGGAAACTCCCTGAACATAAGGTAAAGTAAAATCATAGCCATAGTTTGGAATACCCATGTATATTTTTTCTCTTGGTATTTCAGTTACTGCATAATCCAATACTTCTCTAACCCTATTTACAGGTGCAACAGCCATTGCCGGTCCGTAGGTGTAACCCCATTCATAAGTCATTAACAAAACTCTGTTTGAAGCATCGCCAAGAGAAGGATAATCATGAGCTTCATATAATAATCCCGGCTGATCCGCTGAAATTTTTGGTGCTAACGCGGTTAATACTGTAAAGCCTTCTTCATTTAATCTATTTGTCATATCCCTAACAAAAGTAACAAACGCCTCTCTGTCTTCAGGTAGAACATATTCAAAATCTATATCAAGTCCTTCATAACCTTTTTCTCTCATTGCATTGACAGTATTATTAATTAAATTATTTCGTGCTGTTGGATTGTTTAATATCTGATGTGCTAATTCATTACTAAATGTTCCTTCTTCTGTCAATGTAGAAATAAGCATCATTGGAGCTACTCCAAAATCTCTTGCTATCCGAATTAACTCTTCATCATCTATTCCTATAAGCTCCCCTTCAGGTGTTATACCGTATGTGAACAATGACAAATAAGTTAAATAAGGTAATGTCTTCATTAGAACCGTTCTGTCTATATGGGGATAAGCATAGCCTATTGTATAAATTGGCCCTCTTTTTTCAGTGTTTGGCACAATGGTAATTTGATCTCCGGGAAAAATTGCATCAGCATGAGTAATAGACGGATTATATTGCAATAATTCTATTACTGTAGTATTAAATTGTCTTGCAATATCTTCAAGAGAATCACCGGGCATTACGGTATACACTTCCTCAGGCATCAATATTACTAAAGTTTGACCTGGTACTAAAACATTTGGATTTGCTAATTCATTATCTGAAATAATTTTTTGAGGCGAAACATTGTACTGAGCAGCAATGGTATAAATATTTTCGCCTGGTTTAACTACGTGAATAACCATATTTGTTCTCCTTATATAATTAATTTAGGTTGATTAAGGTAACCTATAACCCTTAGTTAACAGTATATTTATACAGGATAATACTGTATAATAGTTTTATTAGATAGAGTGTCATCGTACTCTCCTTGAGGC
>JAEZGU010000231.1 GCA_023416855.1 Bacillota bacterium | reverse complement strand
CTTCTCCGCCTTCCATAACAGCAACACAAGAGTTTGTTGTTCCTAAGTCAATTCCTATAACTTTGCTCATACTTGTAATTCCTCCATAAATATTAATATCTAAGATTTTTTGTTTAAATAATTATAGTTTTTCATCCAACATGATTAGCAAATGATTTGTAATCATTTATTTGGTTTCGATTGCTAATCTATTGTTTGTCAATCGTTCTTTGCGATTCTGACCATTGCTGGTCTTATACATTTATCATTAACAGTATAACCTTTTTGCAATACATCAATTATGATTCCATCATCATATTCTTCATTTGCTTCAAAACCTACACCGTAATGCACGTTGTGATCAAAAGGTTTATGTAAACTTTCTACTTCTTTTAAACCTTTTTTATTCAGAATGCCCATAAATTGTTCATAAACCATCTGAACACCTTCTTTATACGAGCTTCCCTCTGTGCTGTCAGAAGATAATGCTCTTTCAAGATTATCAACTACAGGCAATAAATCTATAATTAAATCAGAAATGGCATTACTATAAGTAGAAATTTTCTCTTTTTCTGTTCTCGTCTTATAGTTTAAAAAATCAGCCTGTAATCTTAATAATTTGTTGTTTAATTGTTCTACCTCTTCTGTGTACTTTGTTTCTTCAGTTTCTTGCTCTTCCACTGCTAATTCTTCATCTAAGATTTCATTTTCCTCATTAAAAACTTCTTCGTCATGCTTTTTTGTCTCTGACATATCACTACTCCTCTTTATCATCATTAAAGTTTTGACTTATTATTTCATTCATTGCTTCAGACATAGATTTGACAGTAGAAATTACCTTATTGTAATCCATTCTGGTAGGTCCTATAACTCCAATTTTACCAATGAGCTTCCCATTAATTTTATATGTTGCTGTTATTAAACTGCAATCTCTCAACTCAACATATTGATTTTCATGACCTATGCTTATGTCTAAATCATTTTCTCCTGTTACTTGAAATAATTTTGCTAAACTATTTTTATCTTCAACAAATGAAATAAATTCTCTTGCTTTAACAACATCATTATACTCAGGCAAATTCAAAATATTTGTTATACCATCAGCATATATGTTAAAATCCTCAAATTTGCCTATTTGTTCTAATAGATATGGTAACAGCTCTAAAAGTGAATCTCCGCTACTTTCTCTAACACTATAAAGCTCTTGTATAATACTATTTTTTATAGAATCTATGTCCTCTAATTTATGTCCATACATTTTTTCTGTAAGGGATATAGATATTTTCTCCATTTGTTCATAAGGTATTGGACTGTTTAAATTAATCATTACCTGCTTAACTATATCTGAGTTTAATATTAAAACAAGTAGTACTTTTTTTTCTGTCACAGGTACCAATTGAATCCTTTTTATGGTTGCTTGCTTAAGCTGAGGTGCAACAATAAATGATGTATATTTAGTAAATTGAGATAGTATTCGAACTGAATTTTTAAAAACAGAATCCATCTCATTAGCTTTTTCTTCAATGATACCTCTAATTTCATGTAAATTTTTATTGTTAGATGATTGTACCTTTTTCCATAAATCATCTACATAATATCTATATGCTTTATCTGTAGGTATTCTGCCTGCTGAAGCATGCGGTTGAATTAAAAAACCCATCTCTTCTAAATCAGACATTTCATTTCTGATAGTGGCAGGGCTTACTCCAAGCTCATACTTTTTTGAAATTGTCCTTGAGCCTACAGCCTCTGCATTATCAATGTAACTTGAGATAATAGCTTTAAGTATTTTAATTTTTCTTTTATCCAAAGACATTTCATCCACTCCCTTGTTAGCACTCGCATTGATTGAGTGCTAAATCCATAAATATAAGATACTACTTAACTGTTGTTTTGTCAATAGTATTTATGAAAATTGTTCTATTACAAAATTAGATATATCCATACCCTTTTTTGTTAACTTCATATTGTTCTCGCTTAATGCAATTAACTTATTGTCATTTAAATAATCTATTTGTTTTTTATATACTTCAATAAAATCACTACAAAATTTATTGTTAAATTCACTAAAAAAAATACCTTCTGTCAACCTTAATCTAAGCATAATGTATTCAAACATTAATTCCTCTTTATTTAGCTCTTCTTGAATTATTCTTTCTGTTTTATTTGTCCACATATTGTCGCAATATAGTACTAAATCTGATGGATTGCTGTATCTTATATTGTTTAAAAATGAATGTGCTGAAGGTCCAAATCCAATATATTCTTCTTGATTCCAGTATTTCAAATTGTGTCTACACTCATAACCCCTTAACGCGAAATTAGAGATTTCATACTGCATAAAATTATTATTTTCCATTATATTTCTACCTGCATAATACATATTTCTTTCATCATCTTCTTCAGGCATAGAGATTTTATTGTTTTTCTCCATTAAATATAATGGTGTTCCTTTTTCTAACTTCAATGAGTAAAAGGATATATGATTTACATTTCTTTCAATTATTTTACTAAGCGTATATTCTATATTATTAACATTTTGCCCTGGTATATTGAACATAACATCTGCATTTATATTTTCAATTCCATTTTCTTTAGCTCTATCTATAGATTCCAATGCTTCTTCACTATTATGAATTCTACCGATTTTTTTTAGTATTTCATCGTTTAATGACTGTATCCCTATGCTTAATCTGTTTATGCCCATCTTTTTATAAGATTTTAAATTATCATCTGTCAACGTATTTGGATTAGCTTCTATTGTTATTTCGGAATTTTCAGAAATTGAGAACAAATTATTTATACCATCTATTATTCTTTCCACATTATCAGTCTTAATAATTGTTGGTGTACCTCCACCAAAAAAAACGGTGTCCACTCTATAATTTTCTACTAATATACTCTTATAGCTATTTATTTCATTTAATATTGATTCTATATATTTATTCTCAGTTTCACAATCCCATTTTAATGAGTAGAAATCACAATAATTACACTTTTGCCTGCAAAAAGGAACATGTACATATATGCCTAATTTTTTCATAATACCTCACATAATAAAGGAGCTGATTTTCAGCTCCTAAGTTTCATGACATAATCATTATATCATTTATTATTTAATAGTTCAATTTATTTTGCTTTTGCAGTTTTATCATAAACTGTTCTGTCTAATTCACCTTCTGTTGCTGCAACAACTACTGAACATGCGGCATCACCTGTGATGTTTATCATTGTTCTCATCATATCAAGAATTCTATCAACACCGGCAATTATTGCAATACCTTCGATTGGTAATCCAACTGAATGAAGAACCATACCAAGCATTATCATACCTGCTCCCGGAACTCCTGCTGTACCTATAGAAGCTAAAGTAGCTGTTAAAATAATAGTAAGCTGCGCTCCAATGGATAATTCAAGTCCATATATTTGGGCAATGAAGAATGCACAAATACCTTGATATATTGCAGTTCCGTCCATATTAATGGTAGCACCAAGAGGAAGTGTAAAGCTACAAATTGATTTAGATACACCTAAATTCTCTTGACATCTTTTCATGCTAACTGGCAAGGTAGCTGCACTACTTGCTGTTGTGTAAGCAAATACCATAGCTGGTGCGATTCCTTTAAAGAATTGTAATGGTGATACTTTTGCTAATCCCCAAACTGATAAAGAGTATGTTAACAATGCATGTAATGCACATCCTATATATACAACTACAATAAGTTTTAAAAGTGGTAATAATACAGATGGACCATTAACTGCAACAACAGGTGTTATTAACGCAAATACACCTATAGGAGCGAATTCCATTATTACAGCAATAATTTTATACATAACTTCAGCAAATGAATCAAAGAAGTTATATAAATTCTTTCCTTTTTCACCAACACCAACAATACCTGCACCAATAATTAATGCGAAAGCAATAATTTGAAGCATGTTACCGTCAACAAGTGCTTTTAGTGGATTAGCAGGTATAATATTTAGTAAAGTGTCTATTACGTTTGGAGCTGCTGCTATTTCATAGGTTGCTTCTGCAGGGATAGTGTATCCTCCACCTACATTTGAAACATTTGCTAATATAAGACCGATTGTTACTGCGAAAGCAGTTGTAACCATGTAATAAGCTACAGTTTTTCCACCGATTCTACCAAGCTTTCTTACATCGTCCATGCTACAAGCACCTACAACTAATGATGAAAATACTAATGGTACGATTACCAATTAAATAAGGTTTAAGAAAAGTGTTCCAAATGGTTTAATATAATTGTTTGCGATTTCTGGGTTTGGCTGAAGAATGATTCCTAAAACAATACCTAATGCCAATCCGATGAAAATCTTTGTTGTTAATTGCATTTTTTTCATAGAATTTAATTCCTCCTTTATTTTATGAAAACCTTATCCTATTATAATACATAATTCTAATTTTGTCTCCCTATTTTTTTCCTTAAAAACAAAAACAAATGTCGAATTTTATTAATGTTATAAATTAGAGTATAAAAAACTGCCTTTTGCAGCCTAAACTTCAATAAGCTGCTAATTTATATCATTTCATTACAAGCATATAACACTACCGTAGAAGTGACTACCCCAGCTGTTTCTGTTCTTAAAATTCTTTTTCCTAAAGTTACAATGTGTGCACCAATCGTTTTAAGTAACTCTATTTCTTTTATATCAAATCCACCTTCAGGTCCTATTATTATATAATAGTTTTGTTTTGGCTCTGAAAGAACTTCCTTCAAAGTCGAAATATCCTCTAATTCATAAGGAACTAATACAATTGCATCTTCATTTTTAAGTCTATCTACAAGCTCTTTTAAGGTCATAATATCTTCAACAGTGGGTATGATATTTCTTTTACTTTGTTTAGAAGATTCTTTTGCAATTTTTCTCCATCTGTCTAATTTTTTTTGTTCTCTGTCTTTGTCATTTAACTTTACAACAGTTCTCTCAGTTATTAAGGGGATAAAAGATTTAACTCCTAATTCAACGTTTTGCTGTATTATAGTTTCCATCTTAGTTTGTTTAGGTATACCTTGACATAAAGTTATATTAATTGTTGTTTCATTGTTTCCTTGAAGTTGCTTAACTATTTGACAAACAATTACTTCATTTTGTATTTCAATAATTTCTGAGACAAATTCTTTGCTCTCTGTTACTATTGACACTTCATCACCAATTTTTGCTCTTAAAATTGTTTTTAAATGTTTAAAATCTCCACCGGCAATAGTCACTTTACCATCATATATATTATCATCAGCACAAAAATATCTAAACATGCTTACCTCCAATGCTTATCCATTGTATTTAGCGGTTATAGATACCCATTCGTCACTATAATTGATTTCTATAATCTCAAAACCTAATTTCTCAAAATCAGCAACAACTTCATCTATATATTTTTTAATAATTCCCGAGGCAATAATTAATCCACCTTTTTTTAAGAACTTAGGAAACGTAAAACTCATACCCATTATTATCTGAGCAATTATATTTACTGCAATCATATCATATTTGTTATAACCAATTTTATTTTGTAAGCTCTCGTCCTCAGTTACATCACCACAATATACTAAAAATCTGTCTTCATGTATATTGTTAAGAGCAGCATTTTCTTGTGCTATTTTAACCGCATTTTCATCTATGTCTATACCAACGGCATTTTTAGCGCCTAATAATAATGCTGCAATTGATAAAATGCCACTTCCACAACCCATATCCAAAACATTCATATCTTTTTTTAAATGCTTTATTATTTGCTCTATACAAAGACGAGTAGTATGATGCTGTCCTGTGCCAAAGCTCATACCCGGATCGATTTCAAGGATTATTTTATCATTAATATCTTCATTTAACTCTTCCCAGGTAGGTTTAATTACTACTTTATCAGAAACTGTGAACGGCTTAAAATATTGCTTCCAGTTATTAGCCCAATCCTCATCATTCAGTATGTTAGTTTCAATATCTAATCTACCTAAATCCAAATCTCTATATTCTGTTTTTAAGTTTTCAATAAATTTTTCTATTTCACTAAACAACTGCCTACCTTGATTGTTATCTGCTAAATAAACTTTAATACAGCTTTCACAGTTTTTCAGATTAGCAAGCTCTTCATCATAATAATCCCAATTTAAAGTATCATTTTGCAAAAAGTCTTCAAACACGCTTGCATCTTCAATAACTGCATCATTGATTCCTAATTTAGTCAATGCACCGTTGATTATTTCTATTCCATTTGTTGTTGTATAAATTATTACTTCAGTCCAGTTCATTTTTTCCTCCACCATGGCAAGGGGACGTTTCGTTTGCCATATAACTATTTTTCCACTGACAATTCCCACAGGTATAAAGAAGCAACAGAACCATATGGAGAATATCTTTTTCTATATCGTTCAAATTGTTCTTTAGTGAGCTCCTTGTGATGATATAAATTGCACATACCTCTTCTAATTGCTAAATCACCCCAGCTCACTATATTCGGTCTTTCCATAGAAAATATCATCAGCATTTCAGCTGTCCATACTCCTATTCCATTTAGCGACGATAATTTTTTAATAATTTCATCATCAGACAATTGATATAATTCTTCAATATCAAATTCTTTATTATGTACTTTCTCAGCAATATTTTTTATGTAGGATGCTTTTCTAAAGCTCATGCCACATTTTTGTATTTCTTCTATATCTGCACTAACAATTTTTTCAGTACTTATCTCACACAAAAGTTCACACAATCTATTCCATACAGTATCTGCCGCCTTGCTTGATATTTGTTGGCTTACAATACTATTGACGAGCGCTGTAAACAAATCAGGTGAGACTTTTCGTTCTATCTTTCCTATTTTTTCTATGGCTTCAGCTAACTTTTTATCTTTCTTTTTTAAATAATTAATTTCTGTATCTCCATATTTAAATATGCTCAATGAAATGTGTCCCCCATCCTATTATTCTTCTATTTGAATTTCATAAGTTATAGGTACAACCTTTTCGAGCATTGCTGCAACTCCACAATATTTTTCCATTGATAACTTAACTGCTCTCTCAATTTTATCATATGGAAGATTCTTACCTTTAAACTTGTATACTAATTTTATGTAATTATAAATCTTTGGATCTTCGTCTCTTGTTTCAGCCTCAACTTCTACATTTACATCTTCAATATCCAGCCTCATTTTCTCTGTTATTAACATTATGTCTATTCCTGAACATCCAATCAAACCAGCTAAAAGCAATGCTTTTGGACTGGGTCCATATCCATTACCACCATTTTCAATCGTAGCATCAGTAACAACTTTATGTCCGTTAATCTCCATTTCAAAAGCCATTTTGCCTTTTAATTTTGCTTCTATATTTGTTTTAATCATAATATACTCTCCTTATTTTAGTTTCTTTTTACAGTATACCATAATTATTAAATCGTACAATAAAAAAAATGCTACATAAGCAGCATATTTGGTGCACCGTGAGGGATTCGAACCCCCGACCTTTCGGTTCGTAGCCGAACACTCTATCCAACTGAGCTAACGGTGCAGAGGCTTTTAAAAAAGGCGCCATCCAGATTTGAACTGGAGATCAAGGTGTTGCAGACCTATGCCTTACCACTTGGCTATAGCGCCTC
>JAEZGU010000165.1 GCA_023416855.1 Bacillota bacterium | reverse complement strand
CCACTATCTAATTGTGTATTAAGTATATCTCTACACAATAATTCAATCTCACTTAATCTTTCTCTTAATGGTGGTATTTTTATTTCTACAACGTTCAACCTATAATATAAATCTTGTCTAAATTTATTTTTTTCAACTAATTTACTCAAGTCTTCGTTTGTGCAAGCAATAACTTTTATATCTATCTTTATTGCACTATTTCCACCTATTCTTTCGAATTCTCTTTCTTCAAGTACCCTCAATAGCTTAGCCTGCATACTAAAAGGTAATGAGCTAATTTCATCAAGTAATACAGTACCACCGTTGGCCAACTCTAATTTACCTATTTTTCCTTCTTTTTTAGCTCCAGTAAATGCACCTTCTTCATAACCAAACAATTCTGATTCTAATAATTCATTTGGTATTGCGGCGCAATTAATTCGTATAAAAGGAGAGTTCTTTCTTATGCTGGCATAATGAATAGCATGAGCAAAATATTCTTTACCTGTGCCACTTTCGCCTTCTATTAATATTGTAGAAGAAGAATTAGCTGCTTTTAAAGCAATATTCTTTATTTCAATCATATTTTGATCTTGAGTGATTATGTCATCAAATGTATAATTAGCACAATACATTTTACCTAACTCGTTTTTATATATATTGACTGTGTTCTCAAGTGTTTTTATTTTGCTTGCTAACTCTTTAACTTCTTTGATATCCTTAAATAAAACAGTTCCAACTGCACCAATTATTTTTCCATCTTTAATTATTGGTGTTCTGCTAGCAATCATATCATGGCCTTGAATTCTTTGGATGTCATACATTTCTTTATGTCCTGTTTTTACAACTATATGAAGTCGTGTGTTTTCAATTATTTCTTCAACAGGCTTACCTAATACATCCTCTTCCTTAATACCAAACAATTGCTCATAATTCCATTTTATTATTTTTCCTTCATCGTCAACTAACACGAATCCTTGATATTCATTATCAAAAATATCCTTTATGCTTTTAAGACCTTCTCTAAGCTCTTCAATTTCGGATTCTGTTTCTTTATTTGCTTTTTTATCAAATTTACTCATAGAATCCTCCTTAATTGTTTATTCAACACTAAATTTAGTTATCGTAATCTTCTAAAAAGCTATGCTTTTCATCGCCTTTTCTATATCCAATTATAGTGTCTAAATTAACGCTGTGTATACTTCTAAAAATATTCATCTCTATATGAGAATTTGCTTGTCTAAGTTTTTTTATCAGTGCTTTCATTTCTTGTCGTTTAGATCCAATTCCATCATCTCCAAGAACACAGTTTTCGGTTAAACGGCATGCGCATCTTATAAAATCAAGGTCATTATATCTTTTCCATGCAATTATGTCTTCTTCACGAACCTTGTACATAGGTCTAATTAATTCCATGCCTTCGTGATTAGTACTTTTTAACTTAGGCATCATAGTTTTAAACTCTGCAGCATAAAGCATGCTCATTAATACGGTTTCTATTACATCATCAAAATGATGTCCCAATGATATTTTATTGCAACCTAATTCCTTTGCATATCTGTAAAGATAACCCCTTCTCATTCTTGCACACAAATAGCAAGGTGTTTCGTCTACATTTGCAACAATATCATAAATTTGAGTGTTAAAAATTTTAATAGGGATATTCAACAATTCTGCATTTTCTATAATTTTTTGTCTGTTAATTTCATTGTATCCAGGGTCCATAACTATATATTCGGCATCAAAATTAATTTCAGAATATTTTTGAAGTTGCTGCATACACTTTGCCATTAAAATTGAATCTTTGCCACCTGATATACAAACAGCAATTTTATCTCCATTTTTAATAAGTTCATATTCTTTAATAGCGGAAATAAATTTTGACCATATACATTTTCTAAATCTTTTTACTATACTTCTTTCTACTTCTTCAAATTTTTCCATTTTTACCTACTTTACATATTTATTATAACATATATCAAATTTCTCTAAAAATTTATCCACATCGTCTTCGCTTGTTAAATGACTTAAACTGATTCTTAGTGTTGAAAGTGCCCTTTTCCTATCCTTAGTAATGGCGTAAACAGGCCTTGAAACAGTATTTGGTGCACAGCACGCTGATTTTGTAGATACATATATTTCAAACTCTTCTAACGATGTTTTAAATTGCTCTGTATTAACTTTATTTATACTTATGTTCAATATATATGGTACTGAATATTCAGTACTGTTAATCCTGACATTGTTATATTTTTCAATTTTATTTCTAATTTTTAAATTAATATTCTTAACATAATCATATTTTTCATTTAAATTTGAATAAGCTAATGATAATGCCGTTTCTATTGATTTAATCATATTTAAAGCAGGAGTACCGCTACGAAATGCAGTTGTCGAAATGCCTCCATGTATTAGGGGTTCCAACAGGACATTTTCCTTCTTTAACAAAACACCACAACCGTTTAATCCGTAAAATTTATGAGGTGCAAAAGTTGCTAAATCAACATTATCAAAAGATAATGGTATTTTACCAACAGCTTGTGTAGCATCTACATGAAAATAACAATGATTATAATCTGATAGCATATTGGCTATTTCATTTATGGGTTGAGTAATTCCAACCTCTCCATCAACATAACATATGGAAATAAGTATTGTATCATTTCTAATTAAATCTTTTAAGCTTTGAAGGTCAATTAATCCATTACTATTTATTTCAACATAATCAATTTCATAGCCGTTATTTTTTAAATATTCCATTGCACCATTAACAGAAGAATGCTCTAAGTATGTTGTGATAATATGCTTGCCAAATTTTTTATATTGTCCGGCTATTCCTTTAATTGCTAAATTATTAGATTCACTGGCTCCTGAAGTATATATAATTTCATTTTCTTTTACATTTAACATTCTTGCAATGTTACCGGTTGCTTCTCTTAGGCTTTCAGCCGCTAATAATCCAAGTTTATGCGATGAATTAGGGTTGGCCATATATTTTTTTGAAACTTCACAAAAAGTATTTATAACCTGCTCATCTGCAGGTGTGTTTGCTGCATAATCTAAATAAATCATGTTCCACCTCTTTAATTAATTTATTATATAAATTTAAAGGATAATTTACAAGGGGTATTTTACTTTTGTCCATATATCTTATTAAATGTTATACTTAAGAACAATAATATTTAATTGTGCTTTTTAAATAATATATTTTGAAAACTTTTCCATATTTTTATTGCAAATAGTAATATTTATTGCTATTCTAAATATGATAAATTGTAATAAATTTATATATTACAAGGGGAAATTAAAATAGGAGGGAAATATGGAAAAAGCACACGAGGTGGACTACCAAATTTATGGCGACGACATTCAATTTGTGGAGATTAAATTAGATTACGGTGAAACAATTGTTGCTGAGCCGGGTGCCATGATGTACATGGATTCAAGTATTGAAATGGATACAGTATTTGGTGATGGTTCTGGTAAGGAATCTAGTAAAGGTTTAAAGGGTATATTAGCTACTGCAGGTAAAAGAGTATTAACAGGTGAAAATCTATTTACCTCTACTTTTACAAATAAAGCACCGGACAGAAAAGTATTAGCATTTGCCGCACCTTATCCGGGAAAAATTATCCCTGTAAACCTAATGGATTTTGGAGGACAATTAATTTGTCAAAGAGATTCTTATCTTTGTTCTGCAAAAGGAATAGAAATAAGCATTGCATTCCAGAAGAAAATTGGAGCAGGTTTGTTTGGCGGTGAAGGATTCATTATGCAAAGATTAATGGGCGACGGTTTAGCATTTTTACATGCAGGCGGAACTATAATAAAAAAAGAGCTTGCTCCCGGTGAAATGCTTAAATTAGATACTGGATGCTTAGTTGCATTTACAAATGGAGTAGATTACGATGTACAATTTGTTGGCAATGTAAAAAGCGCATTGTTCGGTGGAGAAGGATTATTCCTTGCAACATTGAGAGGACCTGGAACTGTATGGTTACAATCTCTACCATTCAGCAGAATGGCTGATAGAATTTTCTCTGCAAGCAAAAAAGCAGGTGGAGGAAGCAGTAACAAAGGCGAAGCAAGTTTACTCGGTGGAATTGGAATAGGTAACTTGTTTGGAAGTGATTAATAAAAAATGTAGTAATTAAAAAAGGCTGTTGAAAAGTTCGTCCTGCAAGGCGCCGGAAGCCGGGCAAGCGCAGCGTATTATAGCATACGTGAGCATTGACCGACAATCGGCAACGACGCAGGCGGGCGTTTCAGCAGCCTTCTATTCACATACGATTGCATTAGTAGGACAGCTATCTTCAGATTCCTTTGCACATTCTTCATTTTCCGGAGCAACGGGATCTTGAATTACAACTGAAATATTTTCATCGTCAAATTCAAAAACTTCAGGACATAGTGATACACAAAGTCCACAGCTTATACAATCTTCTCTTTTTACTATAGCTTTCATATTAATCCTCCTGATTAAATTTATTATTTAAATTATCATACCACAAATTTCATAAATGTCCACAATTTATATTTATTCTAATTCTTTATGATGGATAGCATTTATTATAATTTGTTTTGCTTTTTCATGTCCATATTTTGCTTTACCTTGAATTTCCGGAACTGGTGGCTGGTCATTTTTTGTAAAATGCTGCTTTTTATTGCTTTCAGTGCCGTGTGGTTCTCTTGGATCTGGTCTTCTCATACCTTTTTTAGCCATATAAATCACCTCTAAGCTTATTGTGATTTATTTCTAATAATTTATACTATGAGATTATTTTTGAATTATAATTTCATCTCCAGCTTTAATCCAGCCCGATTTCAAAACTTTTGTAAAAATGCCTTCTCGTGGCATCACACAATCACCAACAATATTACGAATTGCACATCCATGATGACATTCTTTTCCAATTTGAGTTACTTCCATTTCTGTTTCGCCTATTATTAACTTTGTTCCTATCGGAAGTTCAAATAGTACAACACCTTCTGTTGTCAAGTTTTCTGCAAATACACCGTTACAGCTTCCTTCAATTTGCTCCATGTTAAGTTTATCAATGCTTTCTTGACCTAATAAGCTCACCTGTCTATGCCATTTGCCTGCATGAGCATCTCCAACCAAGCCGTGATCAACTTCAAAATACCCTTTTTCAATAGGTTTCTTAGGAACTCCTTTTATTTCACTAATATTAACAGCTAATACTTTTGCCATAATTCTCTCCCTTTTTATTTTCTTTCAAATAATCCTGATTTTCCGCCGGATTTCTTTAATAACATAACATCTGATATAATCATTTCTTTATCAATGGCTTTACACATATCATATATTGTTAATGCTGCCACTGTTGCTGCAGTTAATGCTTCCATTTCAACACCGGTTTGACCTGTGCATTTAACTGTGGCAATTATTTCTATTTTATTTTCTTCAGTATTTAAACTGAAATTAATATCACAACCGGAAATCATAATAGGATGACACATCGGTATAATATCTGATGTTTTTTTTGCTGCCATAATTCCTGCAACTTGTGCTACAGACAGAACATCACCTTTTTTTATAGTTCCTTCTATTATTCTTTCTAAAGTTTCTTTTTTCATATATACTTCGCTGCAAGCAACTGCTTCCCTGATTGTTTCTTGTTTTTCACTCACATCAACCATTTTAGCTCTGCCTTGTTCATTTATATGAGTTAAATCCATATTAACCTCCAATCTGAAACATCATTCTATCCGTATCACTTTTATTTTCAGTTTCTAAATGATGTTCATGTGGTTTATTATAAACAGCTTCTTTTATAACTTCTACTAATTTTCTTTCATCATTTATGAAAGGTTTTAAATTGATTTCATCTAATGAATGGAGGCAGGGTTTAATTGTTCCGGTTGCGGTTAATCTTATTCTGTTGCAATCATCACAAAACTTACAGCTAACAGGGCTTATTAGCCCAACTGAGCCTTTTGCATTAGGTAATTTATATACTGAAGCAACCCTACTGTCATCTTTAACCGGGATTAGCTGTGGCAGTCTATCTAAAATTTCTTCAACCTTCATTTTGCATTTGTCGTAATATTTAAGACCTTCACCAATAGGCATTAATTCAATAAACCTTACTTGAATAGGTTTGTCTATTGTCATATTAATAAAATTCTCTATTTCATCATCATTGATTCCCTTCATTAACACAACATTTATCTTAATGGGAACCATTCCCAATTCTAAGCATTTATCAATTGCTTTTAATACTTTATTTATATCCCCTAATCTAGTAATTTTTTTAAATTTTTCTGCATTTAAAGTGTCTAAGCTTATATTAACCCTTTTTAATCCTGCTTTTTTTAAATCTTCAGCCATATCATATAAAAGCATTCCATTTGTTGTTAGTGAAATATCAGTAATAGATTCAATAGTAGCAGTATGCTGTATAAGCTTGTCTAAACCTTTTAACAAGAGGGGTTCGCCACCAGTGAACCGTACCTTTTTTACACCCAACTCAGCACAAGCACTTATAATCTTTTCTACTTCTTCAAAGCGCAATATATCATTATGACACATTTTACTGATTCCTTTTTCGGGCATACAGTAAACACATCGCAAATTACATCTATCTGTTAATGAAACTCTTAAGTAATCTATAGTTCTTCCTCTTTTGTCAAGCATTATATCAGCTCCTAAATTTTAATAATTGTGCCGGTATTTGAGAAATCATATCCTCCAATTTCCAATAGTTTTTGTTTAAACTCATCAGATTTAATTGTTGCTAAGAATTCTTTTATTATATCAGTATCCATATATTCTTCGGGTATTGCTAAATCATATTCTTCATTACAAACTGGTACAAAATCAAGCCCCATTAAACTGGCTGCAGAATAAACTCCAAGCCCAACATCTGCGTCTCCTGCTTCCACCGCTGCTGCAACTGCTAAATGAGTAAATTCTTCTCTAAAGTATCCATTAATTTTATTCAAATCAATATTCAATTTATTTAAATTATAGTCAAATAATAACCTTGTACCTGATCCCCTTTGTCTGTTAACAAACTTCACGTCTTTATTAAGCAAATCTTCAAACTTAGTTATATTTTTAGGATTACCTTTTTTTACAATAAAACCTTGAATTCTATCTACAAATTTAACTAAACAAATATTCTTATTTGATACGTATTTTTTTAAGTATGATACATTGTATTCACCAGTTTCCATATCCAATAAATGTGTAGGAGCCATATGTGTTTCTCCTGTTTTTAATGCCATTAATCCGCCTGTACTACCTACATTAGATGAAGAAATAAAATACTTCTTATTTCTATTATGCAATAAATCAGCTGCAATATCTATAATTGGATCATGGCTCCCAATGCAAACCAAAGTATTTTTAATTTTTTCTTCAGAATTTAACAGTTTAATTTTTACCTCAGTTCCTGCTTCAAGTCCTTCAAGATGTTGATTTATTTCTAATACACCGTCAGCATTAACCAATGACATAGTAGCACCTGCTCCCCTTGTTAATGGAGTTGCAACATATTTATCGCCAATAAAACCTAATTTAACTCTTACAAATTCATGATATTTTAAAGATGACATACACCTTTTTGATAACCTTGCATTTACTGTTATTTTTTCTTCTGATGAAAGTCCTTGATATGCATTGATTAAGTCTTTAACTATTTCCTCCATAACAAAGTATGCTGAAACGGGATATCCTGGAATTCCTATGATTGGTTTATTGTTTATTATACCCATCATTACAGGTTTACCGGGCTTAATCGCCACACCATGAACTATTAATTCTCCAATTTCACTGATAACTGATGAAGAAAAATCCTCTCTACCTGCTGATGAACCTGCATTAATCAATACTATATCATTTTCCTCATTTGCTTTTAACACAGTATTTTTAATTAAATTGTAATCATCCTTAACTATGTCATATCTTTTAGGTATGCCACCCCATTCTACAACCTGGGCAGAAAATGTTCTTGAATTAAAATCAATTATATCTCCTACCTTTAACTCAGTTCCCGGTTCAACTAATTCTGTTCCTGTTGGTATAATTCCAACTGATGGCCTTTTAATCACTTCAACTTCATTAATTCCACCCGCTATTAATGCACCTATGTCAACAGGTCTTATTTTATGATTTGATGGTATTATAAGTTGATTTTCTACAATATCCTCGCCTAATGGTCTAATGTTTTGCCATGGAACTGTACTTTGATATATTTTAAAATGATTATCATCAACTTTGATTAAATCCTCAATCATTATGACACAATCAAATTCCCTTGGAATGGGATCTCCTGTGTCAACTACAATATAATCCTCTCCTTCAGTAAGGATTATATGATTTCTATCAGATGCGCCAAAGGTTCTTTCACTTTTAACTGCTATTCCATCCATAGCTGATGAATTATAGTGAGGAGATGAAACCAAAGCAAATATTGGCTTTGTTGTTATCCTTCCTAATGCATCCCATGCATTTATAACTTCCGCTTTAATTTTTACATCTATTTTATCAAAATACAATCTTTTTGCTTCATCCAATTCATAATTGGAAAGATATACTTTTTGCATCATTTCCTCCTAAAACTTAAATACCTTTACACTCTGACCTTCCTTAATTCCCTCTTCATTACGTTCAATCCTTATGTAACCCCACGCTTTTGAAAATCCAGTAATAAGTCCTGACTTACCAAACACTGGAGATGCTATAAGTTCGCCTTTTTTTTCTTCGATTGTCACAGGAAGGAATTCTTCTCTACCCTTAGCTTTATGATAATTTATATTAAATTTGCATTCAATAGGATATACTGTATCTTTATATTGAGTTATATTTTCTATATAATGCTTTACTATTACTTTAAAAATAACTGCACAAGCAAGAGGATGTCCCGGTAGTCCGAATATTATTTTATTATCGGCTCTTCCAATTATAGTTGGCTTTCCCGGCTTAATTGAAATACCATGAACTAAAAGCTCGCCACACTTTAAATCCTTTATAACATTAACTGTATTATCCTTTTTGCCAACAGAGCTACCACCTGACATTAAAACAATATCACATTCAGATACAGCTTTTTCAACTGCTAATTTCAATAATTCATATTCATCTTTAATTACACCGTAATTTATAGGCACACATCCACTTTCGTAGATTAATGAATAAAGTAAAAATGTATTTATATCCCGAATCTGACCTTTTTTAATGCTTTCAGACGGATGCACAACTTCGTCACCTGTAGAAATTATACCGATTTTGGGTTGCTTGTATACTTCCACCTCATAATATCCTAAACTTGCAAGAACCCCTATTTCATATGCTCTAAGTTTTGTACCTTTGGTTATTACAACTTCATCCTTTTTTATATCTTCACCTATTTCAATCATGTTTTCTTTAGGAGATGTGGATTTTGATGTTAATATAACATCATCACTCAATTTTTCGGTGTATTCAATCATAATAACAGAATCTGCTCCTTTGGGGATAGCACCGCCTGTAGGAACATAGTAGCATTGTCCAGGCATTGTAATTTCACCTTCTGCTTCTTCTCCCATTAATACTTCACCTTTTAAATCAAGAACAGATTGAATAGATTCACTAGCTCCAAACACATCTCTTGAATTAACTGCATAACCATCTACTGTTGATCTTCTAAAATCAGGAACATTATCCTTTGCAATTATATCATTTATTAATATTCTTCCTGTTGCATTGAGTAGAGTTACTTTTTCACTTTTTAAACTATATGTAAAATTATCCAAGAGTTTAGTTGTATCTTTTACTGTTAAGACATTAAACAATTCCATATGTCGCTCCTATCTTGCGCATTCTCCACCTTTGCCTGTTAAAATTTCTATTCCATGAGGTAATGCAGGAAGTATAAACTTCAAATTCTCAACTGCTCCCTTTGGACTACCAGGGAGGTTTATTATTAAAGAATCATCTCTAATACCAGCAGTTGCTCTTGATAGCATTGCCTTAGGAGTTATAGTTAGAGACATATGTCTCATAGC
>JAEZGU010000132.1 GCA_023416855.1 Bacillota bacterium | reverse complement strand
TTGAAACAGAATGTGCGCCATACTCTTTAAATTCTTTCAACCACCAACTTAAATCTTCATTGGTACTATCGGCAAATTTTTTCATTTCGCTGTAATCTAAAATAATTTCTGCTGTTTTATATTGTTTTTCTATTTCTACTCTCTGATAAATTGTATAAATCCCAATCAAAAGGGATAAAGATATTAATGCTAAAACAATTTTATCTATTTTGAATTTCATTTTAACTCCCCATGCTATAAATTATTTTTTTAATACACATACCACCATTTTTACCAAGAATTCCTTTACTCCCGGTAGTTTAGCAGGATACTTAAATATATTTCTAAGAGGCTCTTCTGAATAATATTCTACTTTAAAATCACTGTTTTCTATTATTTGTTTTGCCCTTTTTATTGTCATTTTATTAATATATGAAAAATACTCTGATCCATCAGGTCTTTTTCCTATTCTAAATTCTATTCTTTCCTTGCCATCAGGCAAGTCCTTAACTAATTCTTTATATGTATTTATTAGTGTTTTTTCGCCAAAAAACACATGTACCCAAGGCATTCCTATTGCATCACTTAAGTGAGCACCATATGGATGATTGTATGGGGGGAAATTTAAATAGAGCTTTCCGTTCTTTTTAAGAATTCTATAGCATTCCTTCAGTACCTTTTCAGGTTCATCTACATGCTCCATAGCATCATTCATAATGATAGTATCAAAATATTCGTCTTCAAAGGGTGTATTTGAAGCATCCGCACTAACAAATTCAAATATGTCCTCCATACCATACTTCTTGGCTAATTCTTCAGCTTCTTGTTTATATTTACTTAATATTTCCACTCCGGTAATTTTTTTAACTCCCTTGGATGCATAAAAAATTGTTTTGCCTGCAGCACCGCAGCCAATATCCAAAACAACTTTGTCCTTAAACATTTCATCAACATCAGTATGTTTCAAATAAAATTTTATTGTTTCAATACCCTTTTCATATTGCCACTCTGCATAAGATTTTTTCCCTTCATTATTCAAATTAAAGGGGTGTACAGGCAGTTTGAAAAACTTATTTACTGTCATACATAATTTCTGCATATTTTAACCTTCTTCATCAATTTTTTATTCCTTATGAATTATATCATTACAATCAGCCGAATTCAATGATTTGTTTCATCATATTGGCAAATTGTGCTACAGTTTTTAAGTCGAATTATGTTGAATAATTTATTATTTTAATATAAAATATGTTTAACCCGATTTCATCATTACTAACAAGGGAGTGGTAAATTGAAAAAAATTCTGATTTTTATAGTTGTATTATTGTTATCTTTCTCTGCTGTTATTTTTGCAGCACCTGGTGATTCAAATGACCCTATTGTTGTATTAAGCTATTTAAACGATCGCATAAATGGTTTAATAAAGGATTATGGCTTAGAAGACATTGTCAAAATTAAAGAAAAAGTGGATAAACTAAGCTCAAGTGATTCATCAACAGGTACAAACACAGGTACAGCTGCTGCATTAGAAGTTGTAGAAATTCAAGCAGGTGAAAGATTAATAGCAGGCGCCGGCACAGAACTTATATTAAGGGGAGGCAAAGCAACTATTATAGGTAGCGAAATGGGCGGTCTTGCTAACATAACTATGGGTAAAGATTTTGTTTCAGGAATGCAAGCAGTTCCTAACAATCTTATGATAGTACCAAGAGATGACGGCAGAGGTGTCTACACCGATTCATATGCAATATTCATGGTAAGAGGTACATACGAAATATTGAAATAAGCGCAAAATGAAAAACAAGAGACAATAACTCTTGTTTTTTTATTTTGCTATTTCTTCAATTATTTTAACAAATTCATCTGATGCTTCGTAACCTTGCAACTCTACTTTATTGTTTTTCTTGCTGAACTCATTATAGTACTTTTCTTTTATATATACTGTTTTTTCTTCGATGTCATAAAATAAATCAAAACTATATTCATTTTCATCTTTAATAATTAATTTGAAGTCTTCCACTGTGAAATTTGCCTTTATCCAATAGTATCCATTTTCTTTTAAAGGTAAATCTCTAACTTTTGTTGTTTCTTTAGATTTGTTAAGATTTGAAAATAAAAGCTTTACTTTATCTTGAACCTCTTTATTTGTTTCATCGATTACACCAAGTTTTATAATGTTTTCATGTTGGTTAGAGTATCGTATGCCATCATTAGAATAAACACTATAATCTACATCTGATACACTGTTTATTGAACCTGAAATGCCGGTTATCTTAGAATCTAAAGCTTCATTTACAACACCTAAGTAGTCATTTTTCTTAAACAGTAAAAATACTACCATAATTAAAACAATTAGTATTAACAGTAATAAAAAGATACGACCGTAATTAATTCTTTTCCTTTTTGAATACATGTTTCGTCTTCTTGCCATAACTCACCAACCTATACCCTTTATTTTTAGAAGCTCCTTAATTTTAAATTCAAGCTCCTCAATAGTACCTTCATTATCAATAACTTCATCTACCATTGATACCTTTTCATCAATAGGTATTTGCTTTTTTATTATATTTAATACATCATTAGGATTTTTATTTTCTTGTATGGCTCTATTTCTTAATCGTTCAATTTGAGTGTTTGGTTTTACATATATTAACCATATTTCATCAAATTTTAACTCATAATATTTATTTCGTTTTAAATTCTCAAGTATTAAGGGTATGTCTAAAAATATTACTTCATCTTTAGTCTCATTTATTGCTTTATTTAACTCATCAAGCACATATAAATGTACAATCTCATTTAATTTCTCTAATTTATCATTATCATTGAAAACGATTTTTCCAAGCTTTTGCCTATTTATTGAGCAGTCTTTATTTAAAATTTCCTGACCAAAAGTATTAGTAACTTGTTTATAAAGTGGACTGTTCACCTCATATCCTTCATGAACTATTCTATCTGAATCCAATACTTTGAAGCCTAAGCTCTTTATTATATTAACTGCAGTTGATTTTCCTGTACCAATGCTTCCGGTGATGACTATTACTCTTTTATTTTGCTTCATACCAGCTTCCACCCACATTAATATCTGAGTCAAGGTGAACCTTGAAATTATCAACTACATTTTCCATTTCTTCTTTTATAATATTTTTCACTTCTGCTAACTCATCTTCAACAGCTTCGACTATTAGTTCATCATGAACCTGCAATATAAGCCTGGATTTCATATTTTTAGTTTTCAATCTTTTGTATACTCCTACCATTGCTGCCTTAATAATATCTGCAGCCGTTCCTTGAACAGGAGTATTAAGCGCTATCCTTTCTCCGAATGAACGTATGTTGAAATTTCTTGATGATAATTCAGGAATATATCTTCTTCTGCCAAAATATGTTTTTACATAACCGTCATTTTTTCCTATTTCAACTATATCCTTCATATATTTGTCTATATTTGAGTAGAAAGAAAGATAGTTGTCTATATACTGTTTAGCTTCTTTTCTTGGAATGTTCAAATCTCTGCTGAGTCCATAGTCGCTGATACCGTATACAATACCAAAATTTACTGACTTCGCTCTGCTTCTCATAATAGGAGTAACATCCTTTATGTCCACATGGAACACCTGTGATGCAGTCTTTGTGTGAATATCAATGTTATTAATAAACGCATCAATTAAATTTTGTTCATCAGCAAGATGAGCTAACACTCTTAACTCAATCTGAGAATAATCGGCATCACATAATACAAATCCCTGCTCTGCTACAAAAGCTTTTCTTAATTCTCTTCCTTCGTCTGTTCTTGTTGGTATATTTTGAAGATTTGGCTCAGTGCTTGATATCCTTCCGGTTGCTGCAATTGTTTGATTGAATACTGAATGAACTCTACCTGTATTTTCATCAACTACATTTTTTAAGCCTTCAACGTATGTAGAGTTTAATTTAACCATCTGTCTGTATTCTACTATTAACCCAACAATTTCATTTTCAGATTTAAGTCTATCAAGTACCTCTGCATCTGTTGATATTCCTGTTTTTGTTTTCTTAATTACAGGAAGCTTTAATTTTTCAAATAATATTACCGAAAGTTGTTTTGGAGAATTTATATTGAATTCTTCTCCTGCTTTTTCATATATTTCTTTTTCTAATTGTTGTATTTTTTCTTGGAAATGTGCTCCTAAAGAGTTTAAGACATTTACATCAACCTTAAAACCAACATATTCCATGTATGCCAAAACTTCTATTAATGGAAGCTCAATATTTTCATAAAGATCAGTCATCTGAAGTTCTTCGATTTCTGCCTTCATAATGCTTTCACATCTAACAATCGCGCTTAAATAATTATATATGTATTCTTTCTTCTTGTCTAAGCTTAGCTGTCTAAATGTCGTTCTCGCTCTACCTGTTCCCAATATTTCATTTTCTGATAACAATTCTTCTTTTAAATATTCATACGCAATTTTGTCTATTGCATATGAACTTTCAGAAGGATTTAACAGATATTTTCCTATTTCAGAGTCAAATGTAATATTATTTAAATCTATTTTATGTTTCATTAAATAAATAACTTCATTTTTTATACTATGACCTATAATAGATATATCTTTGTTTTCAAAAATGTTTTTTAAACTACTTAAAATTGTTTCTTCATTTACTTTATCAAAATCTACATAATAAATATCAGTTCCATCGTAAATTCCAAGGGCTATTGCATTACTATACAAAGCTCTATCATTGTCTAAAAGGAATTTTAACGCAACTTTCTTATTAATATTTGCATTTTTAACTACATTTTTTATATCGTCTTCATTATCTAAATAATTAATATTTATGGAATCTTTTTTAACAATCTCTTTGTTTTCAAAGTTATCATTATCAAATAATGATATTTGTGACTCTGTACCGACACTAATATTTTCCTCATTTATCCTTTTTTTAAATGTTCTGAATTCAAGCTCATCATACATATCCGCAAGTCTTTTGTAATCAGGCTCTATAACTTTGTATTCATCAATATTGAACTCTATGGGAATGTCAGTAATAATTGTTGCAAGTGTTTGACTCATATAAGCTTGCATTTTGTCATTTTCAAGCTTTTCTTTGAGTTTACCCTTTATACTATCAATGTTTTCATATATATTATCAAGTGATTTATATTCTTGGATAAGCTTAAGTGCAGTTTTTTCACCAACTCCTGAAACTCCAGGGATGTTATCTGATTGATCTCCCATCAATGCCTTTAAATCAATAAATTCATGTGGTGTTATGCCATATTGCTCATTTAGTGCTTCAAGATTCATTTCCTCAATGTTTGTAACACCTTTTTTAGTTAATATAACTTTAATATTCTGGTCAATAAGCTGTAAATAGTCCTTATCGCTTGTAACCAAGTAAACTTCATCTACTAATCCTTTAGCTGCATTTGCAAATGTACCTGCCACATCATCTGCTTCAAATCCATCTATTTCTATACATTTAATATTGTGTATATCTAAAACATCCCTTATTAGCTGAAATTGTTCCACCAATTCATTTGGAGCTTTTGCTCTTGTTGCTTTGTATTCCTTATACTGCTCATGTCTGAACGTAGGTTTTTTAGGATCAAATGCAACACATATATACTCAGGAGAATACGTATCCAAAAGTTTATACAACATGCTTAAAAATCCATAAACTGCATTTGTATATTGTCCTTTTTTAGTTTTTAAAGGCGGCATAGCAAAAAAAGCTCTAAATAATATACTATTGCCATCCAATATCATAATTTTGTTATTCATGTTATCTCCTTGTACTAAATTGTTTTATTCTTTTAATTATAACAATTTATTACTTTAGGGTAAAGCAATATTTTACATTAAAGCAGTAACCTACTTAAGGTATAGTCATATAATATCATAAACAATACTTTAAGGAGGTTTAAATATGGGATGTAACAGAGATAGAGTTGGAGGAGCAGGCGGATCTAATTTACTATTTTTCTTCTTATTATTAGTAATTTTATTCCAATTTTGCGATTTTGACAGATAGTTAAAAATAAAAAAAAGGTCCGGCATACCGGGCCTTATTTTATATTAAGTATACTATATAGGCTGTATTCCCATGCCTATAGCTTCATGTTCAAATCCTCTCCTTGGAGATCCAATTTGCCCATAAAGTACAACTGCTATCCAATTTCCACTGCTTGGTTCATCCTCTATCAAATGCCCTCTTACAATTGTAAATGTAAGTCCTGCGCTCCTTAACACCTCACCAAGCATTACCTGACCTCTGCAATATCCGCTTAATGCTTCAATTATAGCATGATAAAGAGCATGCTCTTCATGATAATTTTCTCTAATTATATCCTCTCTCAAAGCAGCTGTTTCAATAGCAGCTACAATTTTTTTTGAATCCATTGAACCTGCTTGCCCGCGATAGATTATATAATTTTTGTTTTCATAATAATCGTGTAAAGCTCCCATATCATCATCGCCTAAAGCTAACAGCAAGGCAATTTTGCCTATTCCTCTTTTTTCCATAATAACTCCGTATTCTTAAAATGGAGAATAGCTTAATATCTTTTGCTCATATTCACATGCTTTTTCTTTTAGTTCATCTGTTAAGGCTCTGTATTTCTCAACGAACTCCACATCAGTAATGTATTCTAAATTAATTCTAACATTTAATATTCCTGCTAATACGGCTGTTCTTGCAAGCATAGCTGATATTAAGCCATCAGTAATAGCGTTCGAGTTTCCGTTCTTAACAACAGCTTCTGCTAAAGGAAATATCTCATAAGAAATTTTTGCTATTTCAAATGGAACTTCTGCTGCATATTTTGAACCGTCTTCTACCGCCTTAGATCTTGCTTGTTTCTCTTCCTCTGTTTCTTTTGGCATCTTGTATGCTTCAATAACTTTATTGTAGGCGCTGCTATCTTTTTCTATATAATCTAATATCTTGTTTCTCAATTCTGAAGTTTTTTCAATAATTGAATTCATTTCATCTTCAACTTGAGCATATTTTTTCTTGCCCAACGTTAGATTTGCTACCATTTCAGCTAATGCGGCGCTTAGAGATGCACTTACTGCCGCTACACTTCCTCCACCGGGTACTGGCGAATTTGAAGCAAGTTTTTCAGTAAAATCATTTAAAGTTAAATTTCTCATGTTAATCTCCTATAATTTTTCCATTTTTAATTACTGTTTCTACTATATTAACAGCCGCATGATAGGGCAAAAAATGTATTGAAGGGTACTCTAATATTATAATA
>JAEZGU010000116.1 GCA_023416855.1 Bacillota bacterium | reverse complement strand
ACAATAGTTATTACTACACCACATTCGGTTATGTATTCAGATTATATACATATTTCCCCGGGAAAAGGTGCAAAAGGGGATTTTGGAGAATTTGCTCAGCCAAATGTAAAATTTGAGGTGGAATACGATACAGATTTTGTTAATAAGCTTGCACAAATTGCGGATATTAAAGAAATACCCGCAGGAACTTTAGGAGAAAGAAATAAGTCCTTAGACCATGGAACTATGGTTCCGTTACATTTTGTTAATAAATACTATACTGATTACAAATTAGTGCGTATTGGAATATCGGGACTTTCTTACTTGGAACATTATGATTTTGGCAAGTGTATTGCTGATACTGCAGTAGAATTGAACAGAAAAGTTGTTTTTATTGCAAGTGGAGACCTATCTCATATGCTAAAGGATGAAGGCCCATATGGATATACAGATGAAGGACCTGCTTTTGACCAAGAAGTTACTGAAGCAATGAAAAGTGGAGATTTTATGCGCTTTTTAGAATTTGATGAAGAATTTTGTGAAGTTGCAGCTGAGTGTGGATTGCGGTCATTTATAATAATGGCAGGTGCTTTAGATGGTAAAGAAGTTAATTCACAAGTTCTATCATATGAAGGCCCTTTTGGTGTTGGATATGCTGTTGCATCATTCGAAGTTATAGGAGAGAACAAATTGAGATGTTTTAGTAAGCTTTATGAAATGGAAGAGGAAAATCGATTAAATAAAATTAAAGAAAATGAAGACGAATATGTTCGTTTAGCAAGAAGGACACTTGAAAACTTTGTTTTAAACAATGAACAGATAGCAAAGCCGGATAATTTACCTAAAGAAATGATTGAAAACCAAGCAGGTGTATTTGTTTCTTTGAAAATGAATGGGCAATTAAGAGGATGTATAGGCACAATTTCACCAACAACTGACAGCATTGCTGATGAAATTATTCAGAATGCCATTAGCGCAGGATTTGAAGATCCTCGTTTTAATCCTATAACAAAAAAAGAATTAAACAAAATACAATATTCTGTTGATGTTCTTAAAGAAGCTGAGTCCATTAAATCTATGAATGAACTTGATGTAAAAAAATACGGAGTTATTGTAAGAAAAGGTAGAAAAAGTGGTTTGCTTTTACCAAACCTTGAAGGAGTAAATACACCGGAAGAACAAGTGAGTATAGCTTTAAAAAAAGCAGGAATTAACCACGATGAAAGTTATACTATGGAGAGGTTTGAAGTTGTAAGACATATATGAATAATTTAGTAGAATTTAATGACATAAATAATATTTGTGCTATAATAGATATATCATACCATCGCCTCGGCAATGCAAGCTAGCTTGCGCTGCACTCGGCTCAGATATGATATAATATATAGTATAAGAAGTAATCCGTTAAGGTAGAAAATCTTATTAAGGAGATGTCTATGTCATATTCAAGTGAGGACGCAGCTATAGAATTAAAACAAGAACTGCGTTATTTAAAGCTACTATCTAAACAATTTCCTACAATAGCATCTGCATGTACGGAAATAATCAATTTACAGGCTATATTAAATCTTCCTAAAAGTACAGAGCATTTTTTATCTGATATTCATGGAGAGTTTGAATCATTTAACCATGTTTTAAGAAATGGCTCAGGAAATATAAAGCGTAAAATAACAGAAGTTTTTGGTGATATAATGAGCGAAAAGGATATAAAAGCCTTAGCGACACTTATATATTATCCGGAACAAAAATTAGAAATCATTAATAAACAAGCAGAAGATATGGATGAATGGTATAAAATTACTATTCACCGTCTCATAGAAGTAAGCAGAAAAGCGGCTTTTAAATACACAAGGATGAAGGTAAGAAAAGCACTACCTGTAGAATTTGCTTATATAATTGAAGAATTAATGCACAAAGGTCCTGAAGAATACGATAAGGAAGAATACTACAGCGAAATTATCAATTCAATTATAAAAGTTGGCAGAGCTGATGAATTTATAATTGCAATGTCTAAACTAATTCAAAGATTGGTAATAGATAGATTACATATAGTAGGTGACATTTTTGACAGAGGTCCCGGCGCAGAAAAGGTAATGGAAACACTTCTTAATTATCACTCTGTTGATATACAGTGGGGTAATCACGACGTACTATGGATGGCAGCTGCAGCAGGAAGTGAAGCAAGCATTGCTACTGTTATAAGAATTTGCACAAGATATGCAAACTTAGATACAATTGAAGATGGCTATGGAATAAATATGTTGCCGCTTGCAACCTTTGCCTTAGAGTTTTACGGGGATGATGAGTGTGTTCAATTTAAGCCTAAATTAGAATGCGACATAGTATATACTGACAATGATCTAAAGCTTATTGCTAAAATGCATAAAGCGATTTCTATTATTCAATTTAAGTTAGAAGGGGAAATTATTAAAAGAAGACCTCATTTTTGCATGGAAGATAGATTATTACTTGAAAAAATTAACTATGAGAATGGAACTATTGAGTTAAATGGCAAAATTTACGAACTAAACGATAAGAATTTCCCTACAATTGATCCTAAAAATCCTTATAAACTGACTAAAGAAGAAAGAGAATTAATAGATAAATTGAAATTTTCTTTTTTAAACAGTGAGAAGTTGCAAAAACATATAAGATTTTTGCTGTCAAATGGTAGCATGTATTTAAAATACAATTGCAATTTACTTTATCACGGATGTATACCTGTAAATGAAGACGGAACATTTAAAAAGGTTAAAATAGGTTCTTCAGGTAAAGCGTACAGTGGAAAAGCATATTTTGACAGACTTGAAATTTTAGTGAGAGAAGGATATTTCCATGAAAATAATCCTGAAGCAAAATTGTATGGTATGGATATAACTTGGTACTTATGGACCGGTCCTGATTCACCACTTTTTGGCAAGGATAAAATGACTACTTTCGAAAGATACTTTATCGACGATAAGGAAACTCACATAGAAAAGAAGAGTCATTATTTTAAATTAGAAGACAGCGAAAAAATGTGTCGAATAATATTCGAAGAATTTGGATTAAATCCTGACACATCACACATTATAAACGGTCACGTGCCGGTTAAAAGTAAAAATGGTGAAAGCCCTATAAAAGCAAACGGAAAATTGATAGTAATTGATGGTGGTTTTTCAAAAGCATATCAAGGCACAACCGGCATAGCAGGGTATACATTGATATATAATTCCTATGGTTTGTTGTTGGTTTCTCATGATCCTTTTGAATCTACACAGAAAGCCATAGAAGAGGAAAAAGACATACATTCTACTACAATGGTTTTAGAAAAAGAATTAGAGAGAAAAAGAGTAAGAGATACAGATAACGGCAAAGAATTAATGGAACAAATCAAAGATTTGGAAATGCTTTTAGATGCATATAGAATAGGTTTAATAAAAGAGCAAGGATAGATATTAAATACATAAAGACATAAAGACATTTTATCAATCATACCATTTATAAAGGTTGGTGATGAAATGTCTTCTTTTTATTCAAGCATAGTTCAAAATTTTTTAATAAGCTTTGGTGTAGTAATAGGTGCCAGTTTGTTCGCAGGAATTGGTGCTATAATAACAAATCATCCTCCTTATAGAATTATGATGCAGGTTGCAGGCTCGATAAAAATATGGGCGATAGCTGCATCTTTGGGAGGTACTTTCTCATCGTTTACTGTAATAGATAAAGGTATATTTGATGGTGAAATAAAAGTGTTGGCGAAACAAGCCCTTTATGTTCTGATATCTTTGTCAGGAGCAAATATAGGATTTGAATT
>JAEZGU010000064.1 GCA_023416855.1 Bacillota bacterium | reverse complement strand
CTACTGTATTCATGGCTCCATTTTATTGTATATTTTTCGGGCTTATGCTTGCTGATGTAGGCTATGGATTGATAATGTCTATTTTATGCTTTACAATTTTGAGAAGCTTTAAGCTTGAAGGAACAATCAGTAAAATGATGAAGCTGTTCTTCTACTGTGGTATATCTACTGCATTTTGGGGAGTAATGTTTGGAAGCTGGTTTGGTGATGCCATACCTGCTGCAGCTAAGTTATTATTCAACTCAGATTTTACAATTAAGCCTTTATGGATAAATCCAATGGAACAGCCAATGACCTTGTTGGTATTTTCATTTGTATTTGGAGTTATACATTTGTTTGCCGGCATGGCAATTAAGGCGTACATGCTTATAAGAGATGGAAATACATTAGATGCCGTATTTGATATAGGATTTTGGTATGGTTTTATAATAGGAATAGCTTTAATGCTTTTTGGAAATTCTATTATACCGGGATCAGGACAAATTGGGACGTGGATGACAATAATTTTTGCTGCAGGCCTAATATTAACACAAGGCAGAGCAAAAAAAGGAATAGTAAGCAAACTTTTAAGCGGTGTTTTGAGCTTGTACAATATTACGAGCTACTTAAGCGATATACTTTCTTATTCAAGATTGCTTGCTTTAGGATTGGCAACAGGTGTTGTTTCTTCAGTTGTAAGTATATTAGGTTCAATGGGTGGCAGAAGCTTTTTCGGTGTATTGTTGTTTGTAATAGCAATGTTGATTGGACATAGCTTCAACTTTGCAATAAATGCACTTGGAGCATTTGTACATGCAGCAAGATTACAATATGTTGAATTTTTCGGTAAATTCTATGAAGGCGGAGGAGAGCCATTTAATCCCCTAGCTAAAAAAACAAAATATAACAAGATAATTAAGGAGGATATTTAAATGAATATTTTAACAAATGGTAACTTTTTAGCAATTTTAGGCGCTTCAGTAGCTGCTTTGGCTGGTATAGGAAGTGCTATAGGCGTTGGAATAGCAGGTCAGGCTGCATCAGGAGTTGTTGCAGAAGATCCTAAAAAATTCGGTTCTACATTGATTTTACAGGCATTGCCTGGAACACAGGGTATTTATGGTTTGCTTATAGCTTTTATAATTCTTAACAAAATAGGATTATTAGGCGGAGGAATGGCTGAATTATCAGCTGCACAGGGCGGATTCTTCTTTGCAGCATCACTTCCTATAGGAGTAGTAGGTATAATTTCTGCTATCCACCAAGGTAAGGTTGCAGCATCAGGTATTATGCTTGTAGGAAAGAGACCTGAAGAAATAGCAAAAGCAATGGTTTACGCTGCAATGGTTGAAACATATGCCGTATTAGCACTACTTATTTCATTCCTTATGATAAATGGAATTACAATTTAATTAATACCGATTAAAAATTTAAAATAAGGATGTGAGTAAATGAGCATTGAAAATATAACTGCTAATATTTTAAGCGATGCTAAGCAAGTTGCAGAAGTTTCCATAATGAATGCTGAAAAAAACAAGGAAGTTATTATTAATAAGGCAAAAGAAGAAGCTGAAGCAATAAAAAAGGAAGCAACAGAAAAAGTCAACAAAGACGCTGAAAATTTAAAAAGCAGGAAACAGTCAGCGGGTGAGCTTCAAGGAAGAAAAATGATGCTTAGCGCTAAGCAGGATGCTATTAAAAAAAGCTTTGAAGAAGCGATTAAAAAGCTTAGAGCTATGCCTGAGGAGCAATATATTGAGTTTTTAACAAAAGAAATAGTTAAGGTTCCATATAGTGAAGGAACAATAATTTTAAACAAGCAGGATAGAGACAAAATCGGCGAAAAATTAGTTAAAGCTGTCAATGATAAGTTAAAAGCAGAAAAGTTCACATTAAGCAGTGAAACTGTAAATTCCCAAGGTGGTTTTGTTCTTAGAAGTGGGGCAATAATTATAAACAGTACCTTTGAAACTTTACTTGACTCCATAAAGGATGAACTTACCAATGAAGTTGCTAATGCACTTTTCAAATAATTTTCCTGCCCGAAAGGAGGAATAACTTTGGCGAAGATTAAGGATACAGATTATTTGTTTGCTACTGCAAGAGTAAGAAGTGTTGAAAAAAATATGCTTACTCGTGAAAGAGCAGAAAAAATGATTGATTCAAAAACAATTGGAGATGCCTTAAGAGTCTTGGATGATATAAATTACGGATATGGCAGCGAAGCTTTAGATCCTGATAATTATGAGACACTTTTAACTGATGAACATAAAAAAACATATGATTTTATAACTTCCATAGCTCCAGAACTAGATTACTTCATTATGTTTTTATATCCATATGATTATCATAACTTAAAAGTAATTATGAAATCGGAATATTTAGGTATTGATGCAGATGATACGTTGGTAGACACAGGATCAATTGAATTAAAGATTCTTAAGTATGCTGTAAAGGAAAGGGATTTTTCATCTCTTACTGAGAATATGGAGGAAGCTTTAAAGGAAATAATTGAAACATTTCCAAAAACAAATGACCCTCAGATAATAGACATAATACTTGATAAATATTGCTATGACGAAATGCTTAGTTCTGCAGAAGAGACAAAAAGCAATTTCATTATTGATTACGTTAAGATGCAGATTGATGCAATTAATTTAAAGACATATGTTAGACTGAGAAAAATGAAAAAATCATGGGACTTTTTTACTAAGGTTTTCTTACATGGCGGAAAAATACATGAACAGGTATTTGTTAAAAGCTACGATGAACCTTTTGAAAAATTTGCTGATCAGCTGTCTGCATATGGATTCAGGGAAATATTCCTGGAAGGAACTGAATCCCTTGAGGAAACAGGAATGTTTACAACCTTAGAAAAGCTGTTGGATAACAAGCTAATTCAGCACATTAAACATGCCAAGTATGTTCCTTTTGGAATAGAACCGTTGGCAGGCTACTTACTAGCCAAGGATAATGAGATTAAAATTGCAAGAATAATATTGGCAGGCAAGCTTGCAGGCATCTCACCTGAACTTATAAGAGAGAGGTTGAGAGAGACTTATGTATAAAATAGGTGTTATTGGAGACAAACAAAGTGTCCTAGGATTTAAAGCAGTTGGATTAAGTGTATTTGATTGCTCTACAAAAGAAGAAGCAAAAAATAAGCTTAAGGCTATTGTAAATGAAGATTATGCTATTATTTATATAACAGAAAACTTCTATAATGAAATAAAGGATACTGTTTATGAATACAATGAAAAACGCCTGCCGGCAATAATTCCTATTCCGGGTATGAACGGCACAACAGGTATAGGAATCGAGAATATTAAAAAAGCTGTTGAAAAAGCAGTTGGTGCGGATATATTGTTTAATAACGATTAACTATAGTAAAAAAATGAAAGCAGGTGATTTTTTTAATGAGCCAAGGTAGAGTAGTAAAAATATCAGGTCCGTTGGTTAT
>JAEZGU010000059.1 GCA_023416855.1 Bacillota bacterium | reverse complement strand
ATAAAAATCTCTAAATATTTCTTCAAATGATTTATCAGAAAAACTGTTAAAATCTATTTCCTCCAAAATTTCATCTGTTATCTTTGGAGAAATTTCAAGAATATCCTTTTTAAGATTCTTCATAATTTTTATTTCATCTTCTCGTAAATACCTATCAGTATTAATTTCAATGTATACCCAACAATCCTTGTCCTTATTTTTCTCACACATGTCTATTGCGTTTTCAATGCTGTCGCATTTCCATATTTCAATAGGTTTATAAACTTTTAAATCTATTTCTTCAATTTTGCATTCTTTTTTTGCTTCTATATCCAATACATAACACTTTTTAATAAAATTAATTTCTTTTTTATTGTAATGTATTGGTGAACCTGAATATCTTGCTTTTTTATTTGTACCCGGCACTATTTGAGGTTTGTGAATATGACCTAATGCTATATATTGAGCTTTTTGCGGGAAACAGTTTCCATCAACTATGAAACTTCCTCCAAGCTGTGCATTTCTTTCAGATCCTGCTTCTTCGCTACCCATAGCAAATAAATGTGAAACCACAATATTTATAGTGTCGTCTCTGAATTTTTCATTTAATGAGGAAAACAATAGCTTAATTCTTTCATTGTATGACTTTACTCTATCCTCTTCTGTATCCATTGCATCATAAATCACTTCATTTAATCTTTTCTCACTAAGATATGGGACTGTGAGGACAACTGCTCTTTCTCCGTCAATTTCTACTTCCACATAACCTTCTCCTGCATCAACTACTCGATGCTTGCCATATTCCCCAATTTCAACTACAGATTTTGGAGTTCCAAGCATTATAATTCCATGATCTCTTGCAAGTGGACCAGCGGCAACTAAACGATCAGGGTTATCATGATTGCCGGCAATAACCAAGATAATTCTTTCTCCATTTGATGAAAGTTTTTTCAATGTATCATAAAACATTTTTTCAGCCCTTGCAGGAGGGTTTGCACTATCATAAACATCTCCTGCAATAATAATCATATCTATGTTTTTTTCTTTCACAATTTCAATAAAGTCATTTAAAAAGCTCTCCTGCTCATCCATTCTGCTCATGCCTTCTATGTTTTTACCTAAATGCCAGTCTGAAGTATGCAATATTCTCATAGCTTTCTCCTTTTATACTAATTCGGCAGCGCCCATATTAAGTGCATAATATCTTCCTTTCTGTTTCATCAAATCGTCATGGTCTCCTCTTTCAATTATTTCTCCATTTTCAAGCACCATAATTGCATTTGAATCACGAACAGTCGACAGTCTATGGGCTATTACAAAAGTTGTTCTGCCTTCCATCAACTTATCCATTCCTTCAGAAATTAATTTTTCAGTTCTTGTGTCAACTGATGATGTTGCTTCGTCCAATATGAGTATAGTGGGATCAGCTATTGCTGCTCTTGCAATTGAAATAAGCTGCCTTTCACCCTGTGATAAATTCTGTCCATCAGCAGTAAGCATGGTGTCATAACCATTTGGTAGATGTTTAATAAAATAATGAGCATTAGCAAGCTTAGCGGCTGCTTTAACCTCTTCATCAGTTGCATTTAGTCGACCATATCGTATATTATCTGCAACCGTTCCTTCAAATAAATGAACATCTTGCAATACTATACTCATAGTGCTCCTTAAATCAAATTTGTTTATTCTTTTAATATCTATACCATCATAAAGTATTGTGCCTTCTGTAATTTCATAAAATCTATTTATAAGGTTAGTAATTGTTGTTTTACCTGCTCCTGTTGATCCTACAAATGCTATTTTTTGACTTGGTTTAGCATATAAATTAATATTTTTTAACACTTTTTTATCCTGTGTATAGCCAAAATCAACATTTTCAAATGTTATAAAACCTTTTAATGGTACTTTTTCAATATCACCATTTGCATTTGGAACCATCCAACAAAGGTCATTCTTTCCTTCACAATCTTCCTGTAATCTAACATCTCCTGTATCAATTTCAGATATTTCATCCAATACTTTAAATATTCTTTCAGCTCCTGCTAAAGCAGCAAACAAAGTATTTAACTGATTCGATACCATAGTAATTGGTCTTGAAATCGTTCTTGTATACTGTAAGAAAGCAGCAATATTTCCAATACTAAACTTGTTAATCATAACTAAGTAAGCACCAAGCATTGATATAATCGCATACAATACAAATGATAAGTTTCCCATAATTGGCATCATCATTGTGCCATATGCGGAAGCACGAGTGCCGGCAACTCTTAAGTCTTCATTTTTCTTGTTAAAGTTTTTAATAACTTTTTCTTCATAATTAAATACTTTTACTACTTTCTGACCTGTCATTATTTCTTCAACATATCCATTCATTTCACCTAAGCTTGCTTGTTGGTAACGGAAATTGCTTGATGATTTTCTACCAATAGTTTTTATTGATAAAAACATTACTCCAAGCATAGCAACAACTACCATAGTCATCAAAGGGCTTAAAATAATCATCATTATGAAAGTACCCACTACAGTAATAATAGAAATAATAACTTGCGCTGCACTTTGCTCCAATGACTGATTAAGCATATCAACATCATTTGTAAATGTTGACATTAATTCCCCATGTGTACTTTTATCAAAGTATGAAACCGGAAGCTGCTCCATTTTCGAAAACATTTCTTCACGTATTCTATGAACTGTTTTTTGAGCTACTTTCGCCATGGAAAGATTTCCAAAATATTGTGATATTGCAATTATTATTACCAAGGCAATCATAATGCCAATATACGTCCGAAATTTTGACATTACAAAATCTCCAACCAATGTATCTATAACAGGACTCAACATACCATTAATAGCTATTTCAGCCACTGAGCCAAATATAATAAAGAAAATGCCTGTAATAAACATAACCTTGTTGAATTTAAAATAGCTGAATAACCTTAAAAGTGTTCTTTTAGGATCGGTTGGTCTTAGTTTACCTAAAGCATTGCCTGAACCTCTCATTGATCTCATTGTCCAACCACCCCTTTCTGCTGTGATTCGTAAATTTCTTTATATATAGGAGAATTCTCCATTAATGAATCATGTTTTCCGATTGATTCGATTTTTCCTTCATTCATAACAAAAATCCTATCAGCATGTTGAATTGATGAAATTCGTTGAGCTATAATAATTGTTGTAACACTTTTTAGCTCTTCCTTAAATGCTTTCTGAATTTTATAATCAGTAGCTACATCAACAGCACTTGTTGAATCATCCAATATTATTATTTTAGGAGATTTTAACAATGCCCTTGCAATAGTTAATCTTTGTTTTTGACCACCTGAAAAATTATCTCCACCTTGTTCAACCTTGTAATCTAACCCATCATTATATTTAGATACAAACTCCCATGCTTGAGATTGCTTCAAGGCATTAATAATTTGCTCATCAGTTGCATTTTCATTTCCCCATTTCATATTTTCTCTAATAGTTCCCGAAAACAGTACATTCTTCTGTAGGACAAATGCAATATTGTTTCTTAATACTTTTATATCTATGGCTCTTACATCAACACCGCCAACTTTAACTTCTCCTTCCGTTACAT
>JAEZGU010000026.1 GCA_023416855.1 Bacillota bacterium | reverse complement strand
GGTTTAGGAGCATAGGAACTGAAAAATCTCCGGGGACTAAGGTGTTTTCATTAGTAGGGAAGGTAGAGAATGCAGGTCTTGTAGAAGTTCCAATGGGAACACCACTTAGAGAAATCATATATGATATCGGAGGTGGGGTACAGAATGGCAAAGCATTTAAAGCGGTTCAAACAGGTGGACCTTCAGGGGGATGCATTCCGGCAGACTTAATTGATACACCTGTAGATTTTGAATCTTTGGGCAAAATAGGCTCAATAATGGGCTCTGGCGGCATGGTAGTCATGGATGAAGATACTTGTATGGTGGATGTTGCGAGATTTTTCCTTGAATTTACAGTTGATGAGTCTTGTGGGAAATGTGTACCTTGTAGAGAGGGTACAAAGCGAATGCTTGAAATTCTTGAAAGGATTGTAGTTGGTCATGGCGTAGAAGGGGACATTGAACTAATGGAAGATCTTTCAAGGACAATAAGCACAGCTTCCTTGTGCGGACTTGGACAAACAGCCTCTAATCCGGTAGTAACAACTATTAAGTATTTTAGAAATGAATATGAGTCTCATATTAAAGAGAAAAAATGTCCGTCAGGTTCGTGTAAACCATTAATAGAATACTTTATTACAGAGGATTGTATAGGTTGTACCAGATGTGCTAAGAGCAGTCCTGTTTCATGTATAACCGGTAAAGTTAAGGAAAGACATATTATAAATCAGGATGCTTGTATTAAATGTGGTACTTGTTATGAAGTATGTCCTGTTAAGCCAATAAAGGCAGTTATGAAAGGGTAGGGGTATTATTATGGCTAATGTTACTATTACTATAGATGGACAAAATATCAAAGTACCAAATAATATTTCTATATTGGAAGCAGCAAAAAAACTTAACATTGAAATTCCTGCTCTTTGTTATGATCCAAACCTTGATGTAGTTGCGGCATGTAGACTATGTGTAGTTGAAATTGAAGGCAACAAGAAGCTTGAGACATCCTGTTCAACTAAAGTCAGAGAAGGTATGGTAATTCATACAAACAGTGAATTGGTTGTTAAGACAAGAAAGGATATACTACAGCTTTTATTGGATAGTCATCCGAATGATTGCCTTACATGCCAAAAAGCAGGCGAATGCTATTTGCAAAAATACGCATATGATTACGGTTTAAAATTTAGGGACCACAATGGTGCTATGAGACCACAACTGTTGGATACTTCAAGTCCGTATATTCTAAAAGATAACGCAAAGTGCATTTTATGCGGTAAATGCGTTAGAACTTGTGCTCAAGTAAACGATAGAATGGTATTATCCTTTTCAGAGCGAGGTTACGATACTAAGATAATTGCAGATTTTGATCAAACATTGGAAGCATCAAGTTGTGTTTCTTGCAACAGATGTGTTACCGTATGTCCTGTAGGAGCTTTAATAGATAAGAGAGCCATGGGAAAAATAAGAGCATGGGATGGAACATCAAAAGTTATAAACTGCAAATCTTGCCAGTACGGATGTGAATTTGAAGTAAAATCAAAAGGCAATGTAAATGTGGCAGTTGTGGCTAAGCCTCCAACCAATGGTCGACCATTATGTTTAAAAGGTCGTCTTACAACAGAATTATTAAATGTTGATAAACCTGAAATACCATATAGGAAAATAAATGGAAAGTTTGTTGAAACAACATGGACAAAAGCTTTAGCTATAGATGATGTTTTAGAAAAAATAGAAAAATTAAATGAAGAAAAGGAAAGCTTAGGGAAGGAGTAATATATGAATATTATTATAGACGGTATTCAGTATGATGTTGAAAAGAATACGACAATACTGCAGGCTTGTAGAAATGCAGGCATAGATATACCTACTCTTTGTCATGACGAAAGGCTTAATCCTTCGGGATCATGTAGATTATGTATAGTTGAAGTAGAGGGAGCTAAAAATTTAGTAACTTCCTGTGGCACCATGGTTAAGGATAATATGGTAGTTAATACAAAGTCAGAAAATGTTATTAAGACAAGAAAAGATGTGCTTAATTTATTAATATCAAATCATCCTATGGAGTGCTTAAATTGTGACAAATCCGGAAATTGTAAGCTTCAAGATTATAGCTATGAATATGGCGTTTTTGATGGAACCTACAAGGGAGTAAAGAGAACACATAAAATAGATGCATCAAATCCATTTTATGATTATGATGCAAGAAAGTGTATACTATGCGGATTATGCGTTAGAGTGTGTGATGAGTTACAGGGAACTTGCGCCATTGGATTAGAGAACAGAGGATTTGATTCAGTTGTTACTACTCCCTATAATGAAGGTCTAATTAATTCAAAATGTGTATCTTGCGGAAATTGTGTATCAGTTTGTCCAGTAGGCGCATTAAGCCCGAAGGGACAAAAATATCGACATTGGGAAACAAAGAAAGTAAGAACTACTTGCTCCTATTGTGGAGTTGGTTGCCAAATGGATTTAGTTGTTAAGGATGATAAGGTAGTTGGAGTTGAGCCTGCTAAGGATGCATTGAATAATGGACTTCTTTGTGTAAAAGGAAAATTTGCATATAAATTTATTAATCATCCTGATAGATTAAAGACTCCTCTTATTAAGAGAAACGGTAAGTTTGAAGAGGCAACTTGGGATGAAGCATTTAGATATATTAGAAAAAAGGTTAATGAAACAAAGGATAAGTACGGTTCAGACAGCTTTGCAGGACTTACTTCAGCAAGATGTACAAATGAAGAGAATTATTTGTTTCAAAAGCTATTTAGGGCAGTGATAGGAACAAATAATGTTGATCACTGTGCACGCCTCTGACACGCCTCTACAGTTGCAGGTCTTGCAACCACATTAGGTAGCGGTGCTATGACAAATAGCATAGAGGAAATAATAAATACAGATGCAATGTTTGTAATAGGTTCAAATACCACTGAGAATCATCCAATAATAGGAGCCAAAATGAAGCAAGCTCTAAAAAAAGGTTCCAAGCTTATAGTTGCTGATCCAAGGCGTATTGAGCTTGCAGATTATGCAGATGTATATTTACAGCTAAAGCCGGGAACAAATATAGCTCTTTTAAATGGAATGATGAATGTAATTCTTGAAAAAGGTTTATATGATAAGGATTATATAGATGAAAGATGCGAAAATTTTGAGGAATTAATAAATGTAATTAAAGAATACACACCTGAAAGGGTATCAGAAATTTGTGGTGTTAAAGCAGAAGATATAATAAAAGCAGCAATAATTTATGGTGAGGCGGATAAAGCCGGTATTTATTACACTATGGGTATAACTCAGCATACAACAGGTACTAATGCTGTAATGAGCGTTTCTAATTTAGCAATGCTTTGTGGTAATGTAGGTAAGGAAAGTGCCGGTGTTAACCCGTTGAGAGGTCAAAACAACGTACAAGGTGCTTGTGATATGGGTGGTTTGCCTGCTGATTTGCCAGGTTATCAGAAAGTTTTTAAACCTGAGGTAATAGATAAATTTGAAAAAGCTTGGGATGTAAAGCTATCACCAAAAGCAGGATTGACAATCCCGGAAATTTTCAAAGGTGCTCATGATGGCTCCATAAAATTTTTGTATATAATGGGTGAAAACCCAATGGTTTCAGATCCTGATATAAATCATGTAAAAGCAGCATTAGACCATGTGGACTTTCTTGTTGTTCAAGATATATTCATGACTGAAACATCAGAATTAGCTGATGTAATTCTTCCTGCTGCCTCTTTTGCAGAAAAGGATGGTACTTTCTCAAATACTGAAAGAAGAGTACAAAGGATTAGAGGTGCAATAGAGCCTGTAGGAGAATCGAAGCCTGATTGGAAGATTCTTATGGAACTAATGAACTATTTAGGCTATGAAAAGAGATATTTACATCCTGAAAGTATTATGGAAGAAATAAGCTCACTTACACCATCTTATGGTGGAATAACCTATGCAAGATTGGAGAAGGAAGGCATTCAATGGCCATGTCCAAGTAAGGATCATCCAGGAACTAAGTATTTACACAAGGATAAGATTGCAAGAGGAAAAGGGTTGTTTATGCCTGCAGAATATGTTGAAAGCGCAGAAATGCCGGATAATGAATATCCGTATGTATTTACAACCGGAAGAATACTATATCATTATCATACAAGAACAATGACGGGAAGAGTCGAAGGTATAAACAAAATAGCGCCATCATCATATGTAGAAATAAATGAAGTTGATGCTAACAAACTTGGAATCAAGGATGGTGACAGAGTTAAATTAACTTCACGTAGAGGGCAAATTGAAACTACTGCAAAAATTTCTGAAATAGTTGATGAAAATGTATTATTTAAGCCATTCCACTATGCAGATGGAGCAGCTAACTACCCTACTAACTCAGCATTGGACCCAATAGCAAAAATTTCAGAGCTAAAGGTAGCGGCGGTAAGAATAGAAAAAGCATATTAAGGAACGGTGATTTATATGAAAAAATTTGGAACAGCAATTATATTAGCCGGAGGAAAAAGTTCCAGAATGGGCTTTGATAAACAGCTTCTAAAAATAAATGAAAGAAGTATAATGGATAGAATGATTCAAAAGCTAAGCCATGAATTTAAGGAAATAATAATTGTTACCAATAAACCGGAGCTATATATTGGTTTATCTCATGTAATAACAAAAGATATATTTGAGGGTATGGGTGCTCTTGGAGGCATCCATGCAGGCCTTTGCCATTCACATAGTAAATATGCCTTAGTTGTAGCATGCGATATGCCAAATATAAATATGGATTATATATGCTTTATGAAGGATAGACTAAACGATGTAAGTAACCTTGGTTGTGTTACAAAATTCGGTGAATGGATTGAGCCATTCTGCAGCTTTTATTCAATAGATTTAATAGAAACCATTGAAAAATATCTGTTGTCAGGAAGACGCTCCATTAACGGAATGTTAAAGGATTTAAATATATCCTATGTAGAGGAAAAAGAAGCACGTAAATATAGTCCTAATTGGGATATGTTTCTTAATTTAAATACAAAAGAGGATTTAAGTAAATACCTTTTAAGCACAGGTGGGTGGAGTAGTTAATATGGATGTAACGAAGAAATATAATATAGTAAAAGTTAAAGGGGATATTTCAAATCAAATAGAGGATGAAGTAATAATTGAATATCCCTTTACCATATTTTTAGATGAAGAGGAATTAATAACACTTTTATGTACTCCTAAATCTTTAGAGGAGCTTACTATTGGTTTTTTATATTCAGAAGGATATATTAATTCAATGGATAAGGTAGAAAAAGTTTTGCTAAATGAAGAAAAGGGAAGAGCATATGTATATTTAAAAGATAGAAAGCCCATAAAAGAGATGCTTTTAGGTAAACGAGCTATAACCTCCGGTTGTGGTAAGGGAACTGTGTTTTATAATGCAATTGATTCGATTAAGTGCAAAAAAGTCGAAAAATCATTAGAAATAAGTTTAGATAGTGTAGTAACGCTAAGTAAGGATTTTAACAACAAATCAGAGTTGTTCTTAAATACTGGAGGAGTTCATAGCTGTGGTCTTTGCTACAATGACAAAATTATATATTTTGAAGAAGATATAGGCAGACATAACGCTTTAGACAAAATTTTAGGAAGAGCTTTTATAGATGGAATCGATTTATCTGATAAAATAGTAATAAGTAGTGGCAGAATATCTTCTGAAATGCTTCTGAAAACTGCGAAGAGGGGGATACCAGCCATAATTTCGCGTTCAGCTCCAACAAGTTTGGCAATTGATATAGCAAGAGAGTTAAACATATTGTTGATTGGTTTCGCTAGAGGAGGGAAAATGAACATTTATTCAAACTTTAGTGATTGATAAATGTCTAATTTTCATTTTCTTCTTTTTTTTCTTCTTTTATTAGAGAAACAATCAGAACTCCAATCAATATTAATATACAAGCAATAAAATTTCTTACAGTAATAGGCTCACTTAAAAATATTATCCCAAGTATGATGCTTGTTATTGGTTCAAACATACCAACTATTGAAGTGACAGTAGGACCTGCATATTTTACACCAATTGGTATAAATGAATTTGCTAAAAATGATGCAAAAAAAGCAACTAATAATGTGAAAAACCATCCAGTTAACGACATTCTAATAATTAAGTTTTGGCTGATTAAGCCAAATATAAACAAGTATATGGATGAAAATATAGTAGTATAAAATGTAATCTTAAAAGGATATATGGAATTCAAACCGCTTTTATCAAGAAAGATCAAATGTACTGCAAAAATAACCCCTGACATAAATGAAAGAAATACACCAATTAAGCTGAATTCGCCTTCTAAGAACATCATTACACCAATTGTTGAAAGAATTAAGGCAATTATCTTTTCCTTGCTTATTTTTTCTTTGAAAATCATAATGCAGGCAGCAGTAACAAGCACTGGATAAATATAATGAATTGTTGTAGTCATACCTACTGATATATAATTATATGACCCATAAAGTGTAAGTGCTGTTAAGGTAGGTCCTAAAGAACTTAAAATTGCTAATTTTTTAGCTTCATTTTTATTTATTTGCAAGGGGACATTTTTAAACTTTAGCATAAAAAAAAGAAGAGGTATAGAAAGGAAGTTTCTATAAAAGGTAAGGGATAAAGGATTGTTTCCTTCCAAGTATGTCAGTTTACCTAAGATTGGAGTGAAGCCGAAAATAAATGCAGCTAATACTCCAAAAAATACACCTTTTGTTTTATTCATTCATTTATCCCTCAAACATACTGTTATTTACCGCAGCATTTTTTATATTTTTTACCTGAACCACATGTACATGGGTCGTTTCTTCCGATTTTGTTTTCATTAACTACTATCTTGGATCTGTTGAAATCCTTCTTAATTTGTTTTCTTTTTTCTTCGTCAAATATTCCGTTCCATTGTTCCATGCCATATAGCCATTCAGCTTTTGCATCATGCATATTCCATAATAATTTTTCAAAATCAAACTCTACTTTAATTTCAGTATCCTCATTTAAATCATCTAATACTAATGATTCTTTAAAGCTACTGTTTGCTCCATCAAGAAAACCTACAAATTGAACTGAAGTCATATCATTTTTTTCAGCTAAATCTTTAATAACCCCTTCAATAACAGGATTCTTGCTTTCAAGAATATTTTTATAGCATTCAGCTTCTTTTCCCATATAATCTTTGAAAAAATCATTATATTCTTGTTGTGTTTTAATTTCTTCTAAGTTTTTATTCCATTCTGTATATAAACTCATAAAATCCTCCATTAATTTAATGACTAAATGTATTTTAACAGTATTAATGCAAAAATTCAAGAAAAATGAATATAAAAAAAGCCACTTTGCAGTGGCTATTTTTGTTTAAGTAAATCTCGGATTTCTGTAAGAAGTTCTTCTTGTGTAGGTCCTTTTGGTTCTTCAGGAGCCGGTGCGACTTCTTGCTGTTTTATGAACTTTTCTTTAGATTTATTTATTAATCTTATGAAAATAAAAATTGAAACTGCCACAATTAAGAAATCCACAATATTTTGTATGAAGTTACCATACAAAATTGCAGCTTCCGCTTTAATTACTGTTTCGCCTTCCATTACAGCAGGACTCATCACATATTTCAATGATTTAAAATCCATACCTGCCATGAAAAATCCTAGGATGGGCATTATCAAATCATTAACAACTGATGTTACTATTTTTCCGAAAGCTCCACCCATAATAACGCCTACTGCCAAATCTAAAACATTTCCTTTGAATGCAAATTGTTTAAATTCTTTCCACATACCTTCCTCCGACAGTATAATATAATATCTTTTATCACTTATAGTACAATTATACCCAAATCAAAGCAAGTAAACAATATTTTAGTATAAATATTAGTTTTTGTATTTAACACCATCTTCAGTTTTTGCTATTTCAAAATTATCATCATAAGAAATATATCGAATACCTTTTTCAATAAATGTACTTTCTTGATTGTCTCTATATACTACAAATACTTGATTATTAACAGATGCTTTTTCTAATATATCTTTAAGTATTTTTATTTCTCTATGATCGTTAATGCTTTCGATGCTGTTATTTAATGATAAAACCAAAATTTTATCTTTATAATTCATCATGCTTTTTATATTGTTCCACATTGAAGTATTATTAGCACTCATAGTACCGCTTGAAATAATACCATCAAAACTAATTATGCTGCCATTATCATTAAATTTTTCTTTATTATTTTGGTCAACAACTAATTTTTCTATATAATTAGAAATAGCTTGTTTTTTCATTGAATCAACAAATTCGGTTTCGACACGAAGACCTAATTCTTTATCCTTAGGTTCATACATAATTCTTAAATTATCAATATATATTGTTCCTTTATCTTTTCTTGTTTCATTGATTTCAGCAAGATATATATTTTTTAATGTAATAGGGTAAGCTGTTCCATCAGGAATATGTGCTTCAACCCATTTCCAACCTGTCCAGTTAACTTCATCAGCAAATGTAAGTTTAATTTGGTTATTATAAGCATCATGGATTCTTGTTCTAAGCCAATGATTCTTGCCGTCACCATAAACCCACATTCCAATCGCCTTAGGTTTATCTTCAAGTTTAATTCCTTCCTGATCTTCTCCGAATTCTATAAAAGCAATACTTTGATCCGTCATTTTTGTAAAATCATAGTCTAATTTAATTGAATTAGAACCTTCTTTTACTAAATCTTTTGATATCGAAATACTTCCGTCAGATCCTTCAGGATATAAATTTAACTTGAGACCGTTTAAATTTTCAAATCTATTTAATGTTTTAAATCTGTAACCAACTTTTACGATAATATTTTTAACAGCATCATCAAAAGTGGCAGTAATTGCACCAGTATTACTCACATCTCCTGAAGTAAAAACTCCGTTTTCTATCTTACCAACTCTGTTCCTATATGTGTAAGAAAGATATTTAGAAGGTATATAAGCTGAATTTCCGTCTTTATCAACACCAATTACACTTCCCATTTCATGCTTTTCCTCAAAACCCATAACAAGCATATCTTCATCAAATTTTAGTGCAACGGCTTTATCCAATACGTTTATTTGGACTTCTCCCACTGCTCCGCCAACAGAAGCGGTTATAGTAGCTTTACCGGGTCTTGAAGGTAAAAATACATTGTTCACTACCTTACCAGCTCCAGACGGAGTTACAGCATATTTAACATCTGAAGCATTAACATTTAAAGGAGTATAATATTCATTATAAAATTTAAGCTGTAAATTTGTTTCTGTATTATTAAAAATTGAAGCAAACTCAGGTATTATTTCAATTTTATCTACAGTGTTACTTTCCGGAGATGTATTAAACACTCCTACTCCGGATGCTATTTTTCTTTCTCTTCCATCTGAAGGAATATTAACAACAGTTACGTTAGAATTTTTCAAGAAATCAATACCCATGGTTGTTGAACCACCACCGTCCATGTTTACTGCATTATAAGCACCCAGACTTACCATAATCTCTGCAAGCTCAGTTTGTTTAACTCCTGTGTAGTTTTTGTTTCTACCATCAATTGTAACCATAATCATTTCAGTGTTATCTTTATTAAATCCTATTGCAGTTCTTGGATTAGAGCCTAACACTTCGTCGCTTACATCATTTAGCTTACCGTCTTTTACTAAATAATTTAAAGCACCATAAGACCAATCTACTTGATCAGGACTAAAATCAAGCTCAATATTAAGTGATACAGGCTGTCCAGGTCTAAAAGAATTTTGCAACTGCTCCATAGTTGTTGCATTGCTGCTTGCTATAACATATCCATTGTGTGGAATTATGGTAGAAGGTTGGTTTCTTCTTACTTCTGTAACTATATTGTTATCAACAATAACTTCAACTATATCCTTATTTGTATATCCAGGTGAAGTTTTATTCCAATCTTTTGTTAAAACAGTTGCACCCCATTCTATTGAAGAGGTTTTATTTAACACTACTATATCAAATTCCGTAGAATCAGCAGCATACAATGTAATCTTTGGATTCCAAACAGATATATTGACTGATCCATCTAACAGTTTAGAAACAGTTGGATAGCCATAGCTGTATGGAAGGGGTGTTGTAATTATATTACCATCCTTAATTAGTGTCCCATATGTATAAGTTGGATCTCCCATATAGAAAAAATCACCGTTTACTCCTGCTATAGCACCTGATGATTTTATCATAGCACTTAGTGGTGCACGGTTAGAAACTCCGTTTTCACTTTTTATTGGCTCAATCTTAGTATATTTATCTGTTAAATCAGCTCTTATAACATTAATATTCATCCAACCAATAGATGTATATCTCTCAATACTTTCATGAGTAACCCCGGTAGATAATTTTGTTTGTCTTGTCAAATCATAGACATTATACAGAGTGTTACCATATGCTGTAGCGCTAAACATTAATGCCAAACTGACAGAAAATGCTGCAATTTTTTTAATACTCAAATATCTCATCCCTTTCAATCATATATTTAACCTAACACATTATACCATATGTGTTTATACAAAACATTAAATTACTGTGTTATTTTCATAGAAAAATTTAGTAATATAGGATAATAACTTTAATATAGACGAAAATTTATATATCTTTGTTCCAATTTAGTGGCATATTAATTGTTGTTAATTAAATAATAATTATTGACAATAAAAATTGTATGTGCTATTATGATGGAAAAAATAAACTCCTTATCAAGAGTGGTGGAGGGACGAGGCCCTATGAAACCCGGCAGCCTGTTAAATCAAGGTGCCAATTCCCGCGGAGAATTCCGATAGATGAGGCAATACATATTGACATGTACCTCTTCTGCGGAAGAGGTTATTTATTTTATTTTTGAAGTTAGAGTAATACATTTACGATAAAAGAAAGGAAAAAAATATGAAAAAATGGTTATTTACATCTGAATCAGTTACTGAAGGTCATCCAGATAAAATGTGTGATCAAATATCAGATGGTATTTTGGATGCTATATTAGAGCAAGATCCAAACGGAAGAGTTGCCTGCGAAACAGTTACAAAAACTGGATTTGTTCTTGTAGCAGGAGAAATAAGTACAGATTGCTATATTGATATACCTAAAATAGTAAGAAATACTGTTAAAGAAATAGGATATGACAATGCAGAATATGGCTTTGATTATAAAACATGTGCTGTATTTACATCAATCGAAGAGCAATCACAGGACATTGCCATGGGCGTTAATGAAGCAGATGAATATAAAAAAGACAACATGGATGCAAAAGATATGATTGGCGCAGGAGACCAAGGTATGATGTTTGGGTTTGCATGCAATGAAACACCTGAACTAATGCCTATGCCAATATCATTAGCTCATAAACTAGCGCTTAAATTAACTGAAGTTAGAAAAGAAAAAGTGGTTGATTATTTAAGACCTGACGGAAAAACTCAAGTAACAGTTGAATATCATGATAACAAGCCTGTTAGAGTAGATACAATTGTAATTTCTACTCAGCATAATCCTGAAGTTGATAGGGCTACGATTCAAAAAGATTTAATTGAGTATGTAGTTAAGACAACAGTTCCTGCAGAATTATTAGATGAAAATACAAAATACTATGTTAATCCAACAGGTAGATTTGTTATCGGCGGACCTCAAGGGGACTCTGGTTTAACAGGTAGAAAAATTATAGTAGATACTTATGGTGGATATGCAAGACATGGTGGCGGGGCTTTTTCAGGAAAGGATCCTACAAAAGTTGACCGTTCAGCAGCATATGCAGCAAGATACATTGCAAAAAATATTGTTGCTGCAGGTTTAGCAGATAAATGTGAAGTTGAGCTTGCTTATGCAATAGGAGTTGCAAAACCTGTTTCAGTAATGGTTGAAACATTTGGTACAAATAAAATTGACAACGAAAAAATTCAACAAGCAGTAAATGAAAACTTTGATTTAAGACCTGCTTCAATTATTGAAGAATTTAATCTAAGAAGACCTATTTACAAGCAAATTGCAGCTTACGGGCATTTTGGAAGAGAAAATTTAAATCTTCCATGGGAACAAACAGATAAAGTAGATGCATTAAAAAAATATTTATAAATAAAAAAATGGTGACTGTTCTTAAAGAACAGTCACCATTTTTTTATCTAAAATTTATAGTACCAACATTAGTTGTAAGTTTAATTTTTGTGTCCTTATCCCCTTTACTTATTACAGTCCTATCTTTCATGAATTCATTTATTTCAGCTTCATAGCTTGAGTTGTCAGGGGTGGACATATCAATATCGCCTACACCCGTTTCGGCAGTTATAGTTTTCGCCTTTGTAATATCAGCAAATATCGCCTTTATATCTCCGGTATTTGCTAATAAATTGGTTTTGTTTGACGGTTTACAATTATTCAATACAATTTCGCCTACATCAGCTTTCAAATTAAAGGTACCTGCAGAATTGTTAATTTCTATATCTCCCACATTGTTGTTTATTTCAAAATTACCTTCGGCATTATTAATTATTATTTCTCCAACATTTAACGATATAACAAAGTTATCTATATTTTGGGGAATATTAATGGTCAACTCAGTTTGCAAATTATCAATTTCAAGAAAGCTATTAACTTCTTGTATAGTATCAATGTTCAGTGTATTCCAACTTTCGTTAATTGTATAATTAAAGCTTTCTACTAATTGCTGCGCTTTTTCCTTTGTTTTTGATTTTGCGGAAATATATATATCAACTGTTGCCTCGCTTGAATCGTGCGTAGTTATATATATATCTCCTACTGAGCTTTCTATATTCAATTTATTTATATTTTTTGTATCAAATTTGTGTGATTCTCTTCTTTCAGCATCAGCTTTACCTACTGAATTTATTATAGTTTCTGTAATTAAGTCAGACATGTCTTTAACTTTATCTTCATCTATTTCAGTTACTGACATACATCCGCTTAAGGTTAACATTAGAATTATTAAAACACTTATTATTTTTTTCATAAATTCCCCTTTTATAAATTAATTTTGTTTTCCAACAGATATCCCGAGCAAAGTGTTAGAGTTACAATTTGGATTATTGAAAATATATTTATCGGTAAAAACACATAGGTTAATTGAGTAGCGGTTGGATTTGTACTATTAATAATAGATTCATAATATGGAGATAACATGTTAAAAATCTCTGTTGAAATTTGTGAAATTGCCCAATTTATCCCTATGAATATTAGAAAACTCAATGCCCCTCCAAACTTTATTTCTGAAAATATACTTTTTCTTACAGTCATTGCAGTATATACAGTTGTTAAAAAAGCAATTAGAAATATCATTGCTGTAAATAGAAATGCAAATACATGATATATACTAAAACCAAAGTTACCTGACATCAGGTTATTTACAAATGTAAATATATCACTAAAATTAAGTTCCGTGCCTGTTGAGTGCATTATATAAGCACCATTTATAAGCAAAATTATAAAATATATAAACAATATAGCAAAACCTTCAATAATCGCAGTCAACAGTTTTGATACAACTATTTTGTACCCGCTGTTTGGAGTCATAAATAACATATAGCCGGATCTCTTATTTAAATCATCGCTATACATTTTAATAATATCAACTATATACAGAATAGCAATAGCTATTGGAAAAATTGCAATAAATAATGTACTTCCGCCTGCGCCTTTTGTCAAAAGATATAGATTAAGCGCTAAAGACGAAATAATTGTGATTAAAAATAATTTATATTTTTTTATTAATTCATATTTTATTAAACTAAGCATTCTTAAATACCTCCTTGTAAAGACCTTCTACAGATATTCCCCTTGATAATCTTAATTCCTCAGCATCACCGCAAAGTTCAATGTTACCGTTTTTTAAAAAGATAACAGAATCAAGTATTCTTTCAATTTCACTAACTAAATGAGTTGAGATGATGATGATTTTGTTTTCATTGTAGGATTTTGTTATTAAATCCATAATTACATCTCTTGATAAAACATCTACACCATTCAAAGGTTCATCCAGCATATAAAGATCAGTATTGCGTGACAATGCTAAGACTACCTTTAGTTTTCCTATTAATCCTGAAGATAGCTTCGAAATCTTGAATTCACTATCTATGTTTATCTCGTTAAGTAATTTCAATGCGGTATCTTCTTGAAAATCTTCATACATATCTTTATAGAAATTTACAATTTGCTTAACTTTAAAGTCACTATACATATAATTTTCAGTTGGCATATAAGAAACCTTAGCTTTTGATTTGTAAGATAAAGGCTCACCGTTAATAAGGACATTTCCAGAGGTTTGTTTGTGAAGCCCTGCAATTACTTTCATGAGTGTTGTTTTTCCGCTACCATTAGGACCTAATAGACCATATATCTTTCCTTTATCAAAAGATAGATTTATATTACTTAAAGCTGTTTTATTATAATATTTTTTATTTAAACCCTCTATTTTTAATAATTCCAATTTACTCATCACCTTCCAAATTATTTTTTGTTTCAATAAAATTAATCATATTAATCATATCATCTTTTGTATATCCAATTTGTGTCATGTTGAATATAAAACTTTCTATTTGTTTTTTTGCCATTTCATATCTTAGCTGATCTACTCTATCCTTGGATTCTGTAACGAATGTTCCCAAGCCTCTCCTAGTAAACAATAATTCTTCCATTTCCATCTCCTTATAAACCCTTGCTACCGTATTGAAATTAATTCCAAGTTCATTACCATAATCTCTTGAGGAAAGCATCTTTTCGCCTAATTTTAGCTTGCCTGTAACTATTTCCTGCTTGATTTTTTCCATAACTTGAATATATATTGGTATGTTATTATTAAATTCCATGGTTCACCTTCTTCTTGCCTATTAGCGTATTAGTATCATAGTTAAATAGTACACTAACACATATCTGTTGTCAAGAATGCATTGTGTTAAATAATTGTAATAATTAGTACAAGCTTTCTTGACTAAAACCTTAGGATATAGTAATATATCGGGAGAAAAGGTGATTAATATGTATGATTTAAACAAAATTAATGAATGCTTGAACACAAAAATAATAGGACGAACAATAATTCAATACGATTTTTTGTCTTCAACAGCTACAAAAGCAAAAAGTATTTTTAACACATGCCCTGAGGGCTTAATTGTTTTATCTGAAAACCAGTCTAATTGCGCTATGAGAATGGGCAACGAATGGCAATGCGTACCAGATAAGAACATTTATCTTAGTATAATTTTAAAACCATTGGTAAATAATCTTTTAATATCAAAAATTGATGCCATGTGTTGTTCTGCTCTACATAAAACAATAAAAGATTTATATAATATAGAATCCAAAATTAAATGGCCAAATGATACATTAATAAATGACAAAAAGGTATCTTCTATTATTAGTAATTATATAGGAAAAAATAACAATGGAATTATTATTTCTTTTGGAATCAATGTAAACATGGACAATGAGGATATTAATTCAAATGAAGATATTAAAAGCATTTCTACTTCCTTAATGATAGAAACTAATAGTATTATTGACAGAGAGTCGCTAATTAGTAATTTACTTAATAATATTGAAGTATATTATAATGATTTAATTAAAAACAATTCAATATATGAGGTAGTAAATATTTGTACTAAATATTCATCTATTATAAATAAGGAAATTCAAATTACTAAAAAAGGTAAGAAAACAAAGCGAAATGTTTTTGTTAAGGGAATAGATGAAGAGGGATGCCTAATAGTAACAAATGATAAGGGGAATGAAGAAATACTAAATCCGGGAGAAACGATAATAATTTATGAAGCTTAAGATTGGCAATTTAGAAATAAATGAAAATGTAGTTCTTGCACCCATGGCAGGAGTAACAGATATAACATATAGAACAATATGCAAGGAAATGGGTGTGGGATTAGTCTACACTGAAATGGTCAGCGCAAAGGGATTATATTATAATGATATAAAAACTAAAAGGTTGATGAAAATAAATGAAAAAAACAGACCTGTGTCATTGCAGATATTTGGAGATGATCCGGATATTATGGCTTATGTAGTTGAAAATTTTATCAATGAGAGACAAGATATAGATATAATAGATATAAATATGGGATGTCCAACGCCGAAAATTGTAAAAAATGGTGATGGATGTGCATTAATGAAAAATCCCAAGTTAGCAGGTGAAATAATATATAAAATTAAAAAGGTTTCCAACAAACCGGTTACTGCTAAAATTAGAGCAGGGTGGGATTCAAAAAGTATAAATGCTGTTGAAGTAGCAGAAGTTTTAGAATTTAATGGTGTAGATTCAATTGCAGTTCATGGCAGAACAAGAGAACAATTTTACACAGGAAAAGCGGATTACAATATAATTAAGGAAGTAAAAGAAAAAGTAAAGATACCTGTTATAGGAAATGGAGATATTTTTACTCCTGAAGATGCGGTTAAGATGATTAATGACACTAACTGTGATGGAGTAATGGTAGGAAGAGGAATATTGGGTAATCCATGGCTTATAAAGAATATTATAAAAGCATTTAATAATGATTATGATTTTTATATACCGACAACAACTGACAAAATAGATATAATTAAGAAACATGCTGATATGCTGATAACAGAATTAGATGAAAAAATTGCAATATTGGAAATGCGTAAGTTTGCTGCGTGGTATATGAAGGGTATGAAAGATTCATCCCAAGCAAGAAATGAAATTAACAAAATTTCAAAAGCATCCGACTTATATAATATATTAGATAACTATATGAACATTAACAATTATTCTTGACATTTTTTATACAGTTGATTATAATGTTTTAATTAATTAAAAAAGAAATATTATCTAATTATCATATTATATTAAATCTATAATACAATAGATTAACATCATGAGTATTACGTAATATAATATGTTTAAATCGCATTAATTGTATTGTAACAAGCAACATTATTAGAAGGAGCAATAATATGAAAAATAATGAAACTTTGATTACTGCTGAGGGTTTGGAAGAATTAAAAAATGAGTTAGAATTTTTAAAGCTTGTTAAGAGAAAGGAAATTTCCGAAAAAATTAAAGTAGCTTTAGCTTTTGGGGATATAAGCGAAAATGCAGAATATGATGAAGCAAAAAATGAACAGGCTAATGTTGAAACTCGTATAGCAAAATTAGAGCAAATGATTAAAAACGCTAAAATAATAAAAGCAGCTAAACAAAAAGGTGTTGTATGTGTAGGTTCTAAAGTTTCTATTAAAGATTTAGAGTTTGATGAAACTATGGAATACACAATAGTTGGTTCAGCAGAAGCTGATCCTTTTAAAGGAAAGATATCTAACGTATCACCATTAGGCAAAGCATTATTGGGCAGAAAAATTGGCGAAGTTATAGAAGTAGCTTCTCCTGTTGGTGATATGATAAAATACGAAATACTAACTGTTTAAAATATAATAACAAAGGATAAGGTGGTGTAGTGATTGAGTGAACAACAAAACACTGGTGATTTAAGACAGGTTAGGGTGGATAAATTAAAAGATTTAATCAATGCAGGAAGGGATCCATATAAAGTATCTAAATATGAAGTAACAGCAACTTCTCAATATATTAAAGATAACTTTGATAATATGGAACGTAAAACAGTTTCTATTGCAGGAAGAATAATGTCTAAAAGAGGACAGGGAAAGGTTGGATTCTATGATGTTCAAGATCACTTAGGTAGAATTCAAATGTTCGTAAAACAAGACGCAATAGGGGAAGAGGAATACAAGTGGCTAAAAACATACGATATTGGAGATATAGTAGGTTTAGTAGGAGAAGTATTCAAAACCAAGACTGGTGAAATTTCAATAAAAGCTAATGAAATAAAACTTTTATCCAAATCATTACAGACATTGCCTGAAAAATTCCACGGATTAAAAGACGTGGATACAAGATACAGACAAAGATATGTAGATTTAATAGTTAATCCGGAAATTAAAGACGTATTTTTAATGCGTAATAAAATTATAAGAGGAATAAGAGAGTATTTAGACGGAGAAGGATACTTAGAAGTTGAAACTCCTATACTTAGCCCTATTGCAGGGGGAGCTAATGCAAGACCATTTATAACACACCACAATACATTAGATATAGATATGTATATGCGTATAGCTAATGAATTATTTTTGAAAAGATTAGTAGTAGGCGGATTAGGTGACGGTGTTTATGAAATGGGTAAAATGTTTAGAAATGAAGGCATGGATGCTAATCATAACCCTGAATACACAGCGATGGAAGTTTATAAACCATATGCAGATTTCAATGACATGATGACATTAACTGAAAACATAGTGGCACATGTGGCAATGAAGGCAAGAGGAACAACAAAAATCGAGTTCCAAGGCAAGGTTATTGATTTTACTCCTCCATGGAGAAGAGTAAAAATGCAGGATATGGTTAA
>JAEZGU010000005.1 GCA_023416855.1 Bacillota bacterium | reverse complement strand
TCAATATGCAAGCATTATAATATATTATACATATTATTGAATTAAATTAAATAAGGAGCGTTATGATGAAAAACAAAAAATTGGTTATGATACCAGGGCCAACGCCGACAGTAAGAAGTATTACTGATCAAATGGGAAGAGAAACAGTAGCTTTTGGAGATCCATCTTTTGTTAAAGATTTTAAAGAGTTAGTTATAGACTTGAAAAACTTATTAAAGGTTGATGGAGAATGTTTTGTTGTAGCAGGCTCCGGAACTTTAGCTATGGAAATGGCTATTTCTAACGTAACAAAAAGAGGAGATAACGTACTGATAGTATCAAATGGATTCTTCGGAGATAGATTCATTGATATATGTCAAAGAAAAGGACTCAATGTAGATTTATTGCAAGCAAATTGGGGAGAAGTTATATCTCCGGAAGAAATAGATAATAAATTAAAAGGAAAACAATATGCGGCAATTACTGTAACTCATGTTGATACATCAACCGGAGCAGTTGCAGATATTGAAGGAATAGGAAAAATAATAAAAAACTATCCTGATACAGTTTATATCGTTGATGGTGTTGCTGCCACTGCAGGCGAAAGGGAATATGTAGATGATTATGGAATAGACATATTGTTCACCGGCTCACAAAAAGCATTTGGTGTAGCACCTGGACTCTTAATTTTATGGGCAGGTAAAAAAGCACTAAACAGAAGAGCTTCTTTAGGAACAATTCCTGAATACTACATAGATTTTGATAAATGGATTCCGATAATGAATGATCCATCAAAGTATTTTGCAACTCCTGCTGTAAATATGATCTGGGCGTTAAAGGATTCATTACGACTTATAAATGAAGAAGGCGTTGAGGCAAGATATGATAGACATACTAAAGTTTCAGATGCAATCAATGAGGCACTTGAAGCTTTAGGGTTTAAAATACTCGCAAACAAAAATAACAGATGCTCGACACTTTCTGTAATTTTATATCCTGAAAGAATTAATGATGCAGAGTTTAGAAGTACATTAGCCGAAGAAGGAGTTATGGCAGCCGGAGCTTTAGCTTCTTATGCTGGAAAAGCATTTAGATTAGGACATATGGGAAACATTGATGAACATACAGTATATTCATCCATTGCAGCAATTGAAAGGACTTTAATAAAGTTAGGATATAAATACGATAAAGGCATCGGATTAAAAACATTGCTTGAAAATATGTAATATTTTATAAAAAAATCTTCCTGATTATTCAGGAAGATTTTTTATAATGTACTAATGACATTTAATTAGCAGTCACGTCCGCCTATTCCGCCTACTCTGTCACAGCTGCAGAATAATACTACCAATAACAAGAAGAAGAATAATAAGCTGCTATCATCTCCAAATCCACCAATTCCTCCTAATAATCCGTCATCGCCGCAGAAGCAAAACAGTACTACTAATAGCAAGAAGAAGAATAGTAAATTATCTCCATTGTCTCCTAATATATTGTTAAACATATAGAACCTCCTAAAATTGATTTTTCTATATATTATTCACTACATATTTAAGTGTTACTTTAATCCTCACCATTTAATGACTTTATAAAAAATATTATTTGATCAATAAAACTGTTCTTTTTATCAGGATTACAGCAATCGAAATTATTACAGCATATCTTGTTGATATTTTTTGATGGTTCTTTACATCTATAATTGTCGAATTTGTATTTCATAAAATCTATATCTTTTAAAATACTAATGAGGTAATTTCTTGTCTTATCATCCATACATTTATTATCAGATAGTTTGTTCAATATATATACTAATTCAATAATGTCATAAAATTTTTTGTTTATTTTAGGTATTTCAGGTTCGCAACCTCGTCTGCCCATATAACCACCCCAATACTACTTTTATATATTATATGTTATAATTGCTAAACTGATATAGGTTGCAGCTACAAAACATGTTTAACAAAATTAGGAAAAAGGTTTACAAAAAACTTTGTTTTTTAATAAGTTTGTTATATAATGATAATAATGAAAATAATAATGAGGTATTTTGTATGAAAATATTCAACAATATTATTATATTAAGTTTAATAGGTTTGTTTTCTTCCACCTACTTATTTAACCTTTCACCAATAGACTACAGAGGAACAATCGAAATAGAAACACCCGAAGAAGTAGTTAATTTAAGTCTAAGTACCGATGAAAGCAATTTATTAAATCCTGAATCTATAACAATTAAACATCAATCAAGCAGTGAAGTAGTTACTAAAAGTGTTTCAAACAACATCTTTACTGTTGATATATATAAAGATAATAATTTAATAAAAAAAGGAATTAAAGGTCTTGAATTAGTATCACCCTCAGTTAATATGTCAATTACTGTAAACAAGGATAACCCAATAGTTACATCGTTAGATATAAGCCAAAATAGTTTAGGTTTAGAGGATGGTACATACAGCTTTATATTTAGTTCCAACCTTATTGCTGATACTGAAAATTCGTCAATTTCCATTAATGTAACATATGACACAGCAGGTACTTATTATCCGGCTAAACAAGAAGCACTAGTTGGAACAAAGGGTTTGACACTTTATTTTGCGGCAAAAAATTCAGGTGTACTAATACCCGTAACGCGTTTTGTAGTAGAAGATAAATCTATTACAAGAATGGCAATTGAACAACTTCAAAACGGTCCTATAAATAATAATCTTTATACTGTTGT
>JAEZGU010000330.1 GCA_023416855.1 Bacillota bacterium | reverse complement strand
CACATATTCCTATAATAATAGGTGCAGTTGTAGGTGCATTGATAGCAGTGTATGTGTTAAATTATACTTGGGTAGAAGTTGAAAAGGGTATAATTGAATCAATAGGCAGCGTAATGCAAGCAATAATTATACTTGCAATAATTGGTATGTTAATCGGAACATGGATTGCTGGTGGTGTAGTTCCTACATTGATTTATTATGGTTTGCAAATTTTATCACCTACATTTTTCTTAATTACTGCATTATTTTTGTGTAGTATAGTAGCTTTAGCAACAGGTAGTTCATGGACAACTGCAGGAACAGTTGGTGTTGCATTGATTGGTATAGCAACAGGACTTGGAATATCTGTACCTTTGGCTGCAGGATGTATAGTATCAGGTGCATATTTCGGTGACAAAATGTCTCCATTATCAGATACAACAAACTTAGCTCCTGCAATGGCAGGCTCAACATTGTTTGACCATATTAAACACATGATGTATACAACAGGTCTTTCTTATGGTATTACTGCAGTATTATTTATAATATTAGGTTAGAAATATAGAGGACAAGAATTAAATGCAGCAGAGATTCAAGGAATATTAGATGCTATTGCAAGCATTTATACAATTAATCCATTATTCTTATTAGTTCCTGTTATAACAATTGCAGCAGTTGCAATGAAAATTCCTGCAATACCAGGATTGTTAATAGGTGTTGGTCTTGGTGGAATCTGTATGCTATTCCAAGGCGGAGATTTAGGTTCTATATTAGATGCTATTCAATATGGAATTGAAGCTTCTTCAGGACATGAAATGGTTGATGAATTATTATCAGGTGGCGGTATGCAAAGTATGATGTGGACAATTTCATTGATTATGTGCGCACTTACATTTGGTGGTATCCTTGAAGTATCTGGTATGATGGCTTGTATAGCTAACAAAATGTTATCATGGGCAAAGAGCACAGGTTCATTGATACTTGTAACTGTATTATCATGCTTATTCGTTAACGTTCTATGTGCAGACCAATATTTAGGTATTGCATTACCTGGAAAAATGTTCAAGGATGCATATGCTGCAAGAGGATTGGCACCAAGAAACTTGTCAAGAGCGCTTGAAGATTCTGGTACAGTTACATCAGCACTTGTTCCATGGAACACATGTGGTGCAACAATGTCTGCATTCTTAGGAGTATCAACATTCGCTTATGCTCCATTTGCTTTCTTTAACATATTGAGTCCAATAGTATCTACACTTTATGGTTTCTTAGGAATTTCTATCATGACTTTAGAAGAAGATCCAGCATCTAATCAATATGTAAGAAAGATGAAAGTTAAAAAATCTCCAAAAGAATTGGAAGAATGGATTGCTGATTATCAAAAGAAACATGCAAATGCATAATATATAATTGATTTATAAAACCTTACAGAATACTGTAAGGTTTTTTTTATATGATTTGACTTTATTTAGATTTCATTATAAAATATATAGTATAAATTATGTTGTTTGAAGACGTTACCATTTCAGAGGTGAGTTTATGAATTTTCAACAAAAGTATGCAGATGAATTGCTAAAACTTAAAGAAAATGAAGACTATATTGAAGTGTTTAGATTTACTGCAAACAAAAGAAATGATTTAAAAGAAATGAAGGAAATAATAGATGGTCTAATGAAGTTTTCTAAGGAAAACAATCAAAAAAAGGTACAGGCATGGGCTTACTATTATTTAGGTTGGTATCATTTCGATAAATATAACTATGAAAAAGCAGCTGAGAGTTTTCTGATTTCAAATGACATATTTAGCTTATTAAATTATAAATTAGGAATCATATATGCATGTAACGGATTAACCAATGTTTATTGTCAAATAGGACAATTTAACCTTTCCACAGAATGGGGGCTTAAGGGTATCTCGCTGTGTGAAGAAACTAACAATAAAAAGGCTTTGATAATTCTACTAATAAACACCGGAATTAATTATATCCAAATGAAAAACTACGCTAAAGGTAAAGAAATACTTAAGAGTAGGGAATTTTCAGAACATGAGTTAACAAAAAAACAAATAATTTCATTGAATTTAGCATTAGCAGAAATTGAAATCAATATTGGTGAACCATATTTAGCATTGAAATATATTGATACAGTATCGCAAATAGAAAAAGAATTAAAAATAACTTCAGAAGTGTGTGATATATATAAGTTAAAGGCCATGGCATATGTTAAATTAAACTTATATGATGTTGCTGAGCAAGAGTTTAAAAATGCATATGATTTTGCAAATGAGCATGGATTAATTTATGAAATATGCACTGTTGCTATAGAATGGACAAAACTATGTATTATTTTAGGAAGAAAGCAAGCTGCAATAAAGGAACTTTTAACTGTAATGGAAATTTGCAGAGAAAATAAAATTAAAATATTGCTTAGAGAAGTATATTATATACTTTACACAATTTATAAAGATTTTAATAAGCCATACGATGCACTTAAATGTTTAGAAGAATATATACAGATTGATGATGAAATGTATGATTACGAACAAAATCAACTAATGGCTAAAATGAATTTTAAACATACTAAGAGAGAGGCAGAACAATATAAATCACTTTATGATAGAACAGAACTTTTGTCTAATATTGGGCAAAAAATATTATCTAATTTAAATATAAATTCTATTGTTAAAATAATAAATGAAGAAATTAATAAGTTAATTAAAACAGATTACTTTGGAATTGCAGTATATGACAGCAATTTAGACCAAGCAACTTATTATTTTGTAGGTGAAAATACAAATATAAAAGATATAATACATTATGATGACAATAGTGACATATCATCATTTGGACAATACTGTATTAAAAATAAAAAAGATATAATTATTAGTAATGCACACAAAGAATATAAAAAGTATATAGATAAGTTACCACCTGACTTTAAAGGAACAAAAGGAAAGTCAGTAATGAACTCTATGATTTACACACCTTTGATGATTAATGATAAAGTTGTTGGACTAATGTCAGTTCAAAGTAGTGTAGAAAATGCATATGATTTGAATGATTTAAATACTTTAAAGATTTTAGCAAATTATTCAGCTATTGCAATAGAAAATGCTATAACATACAAGAGAGTTGAAGATAAAGCTACTTATGATAATTTGACCAGATTTTTAACTAAATTTGAAATAATAAGATTAGGTGAAATTATTTATGAGAAGCACAAAGCAAATAAATTAAAATTCTCAGTTGCCATGATAGATTTGGACAATTTCAAGAAAGTTAATGACTCATTTGGCCATGTTTATGGTGACAAGGCATTGAGCATGGTAGCAGAAGCAGTTTCTAAATGTATTAGAAATACTGATTATATAGGTCGATACGGAGGAGATGAATTTCTTCTTGTATGCCCTGGATTAGGAGAACGTGAAGCAATAGATGTAGCCGAAAGAATCAGGAAAACTATTGAAAATAAAATTTTTGATTTAGGCGATGGAATATTGGTTTCAGTAACGTTGAGCATAGGAGTACATGAGTTTAAAGAAGCAGATAAATCTTTCTTTGATGTAGTGAAAAAAGCAGATAAATGCTTGTATTTTGCTAAAGGAAGCAATAGAAATTTAGTAATATGCAATTAAAAATATACAAATTCAAAAAGTATGTAAAGTTTTTAAAACTTTACATACTTTTTACATTACCAAGGTTTGTTTTTTACTATCAGTAGATATAGTAAGGACAAGATTAAAAATTAAGGAGAAGATATAAATTATGAAAAATAGAAAATTATTATTTATTATTACAACAGTATTAATGTTAACATTTGTGTTTGTAGGA
>JAEZGU010000328.1 GCA_023416855.1 Bacillota bacterium | reverse complement strand
TTCTTAATATGTTTGAGCACATCAATGATATCACGCCTTTTAGGAGTTTCAATAAATGCCCTTATTTTATTGAATTCTTCTTTTAGATCTGCCTCTTGACCTATCCTAAAAGGTTTTGCCTCAGTTTTAACCCTGATACCATATTCCGTTATTGGTTTAATCTCGCTAAAAATATAATCAAAATTTATATTTTTAATTGTACTTTCAGTCATAAACTCATTCATGCCAATCACCGCCCGCAACCACATCAATTATTTTAATTCCGCAAAGATATTTTTCTATTTGTAGTTTAAATTCATAACTATCGAAAAAATATCCTGCAGGTGACATAGGATTTAAGGTAACAGCAACAACATTAATTGGTGCTAAAACTTCTACATTAAGCCCTTTCCTCCTCATATCATTCCAAACGTTAATATCTGCAAATATTTTTGTTCCATCCTCTATAATAATTTTAATGCCTCTTAAATATTTATTCCCCTCTATATCCTTTAACAAAGATGTTGTTAAAGCTCCTTTAATGAAAACATATATTGTGTTTTCATTAATAAGTTCATTTATTTTTTTGCCTCCGGTTATACTGGTTTCTATTTCCGGTATAATAACCTCACCTGTATTCTGAATAATACAAGTTTTATTCTGTTTCTTTACAATATTTATAGTATTAACTTCCGCCTGTTTTAATGTAAGGCACTCTGTTGAATGGGCTGTTTTCTCTAAGACTTTTTTCATATCCCTGCTTAAGACTGCACCTGTTGCTATAATACAAGCATCAGTTATCACGGGAGATGAAACAGCCTTCCTGTCAATAGCTCCGTCGATAAACACAATTTGTGCTCCATAATGTTTAAGTTTCCTGCTTATTTTTTTCATATCTAAAGCACTGACAGGTCCTGCAATCTGAATATTGCCTCTCTGTCTAACCTTAACTATTATGACTTCACCAAATGGAGTGTTTATTCCTGTTGTTTCTAAAATTTCTGTCTTAGCATCAGATAAAAGCAATGTTTTTTTTGCCGTAGCAACTATTGTTCCTTCTGTTACTAAAATAGAAGGTTTATGTGTTTGTGTAACTAAGTCTGTGCTTTCTCCGTCCCTTCCGGTTGAAGTAATACCAATCTTAATTCCTAAACTTTCTGCTTCTCCTATGAGATAATTAAGCGTAACAGTCTTACCTGCATTTTTCGCAAGGCCAATGATTGATACTGTGTTGTAGTTGTTCATTAATATATCTTCAATCAATCTCATAGTTACGTCCCTTTCGGAACGACCATACTGGTCGTTCCCTACGGTCAATTGTTATTTGTGTGTTCTTTCTCTTCTTGCTAATTTTGTTGGTTCAAGAGCTAAATCATTACCTTGTAATAATCCTGCAACTCCTGTCAATGGATCTTGTTTCTTACCTTGACATACATCACAAGTACATTCTAAATCAGGTATATGCGGTTGTGTATATGTTGTAATAACACCTTCATAGTTTCTTAAAATTATTTTATCTGCTGATTGAGACAATACATAGTTTGGCATAACTGGAATCTTTCCACCACCACCAGGAGCATCAACAACAAATGTTGGAACTGCATAGCCTGAAGTATGTCCTCTCAAACTTTCCATTATTTCGATACCCTTTGCAACAGGTGTTCTAAAATGTTCAATACCAAGTGAAAGGTCACATTGATAAATATAGTATGGTCTAACTCTGTTTCTAACAAGTTTATGAACCAAATCTCTCATTATATGAGGACAATCATTAACTCCTCTTAATAAAACTGATTGATTTCCTAAAGGTATACCTGCATCAGCAAGCTTTCTTAATGCTTCCATTGATTCAGGAGTAAATTCTTTTGGATGATTAAAGTGTGTATTTAACCATACCGGATGATATTTCTTCAACATGTTAACTAAATCATCAGTAATTCTTTGAGGTAAAACAACAGGAGTTCTTGAACCAAGACGAATAATTTCTACATGAGGTATTTCTCTTAATTTCTTAATAATGTATTCTAATTTTTCATCTGAAACTAATAGACAGTCACCACCTGATAATAATACATCTCTAATAACAGGTGTATTTCTGATATATTCTATACATTTATCTATGTTGTCCATTCCAACTTCGTCATCGCATTGTCCTGCAAATCTTCTTCTTGTACAATGTCTACAATACATAGAGCATTGGTCTGTAATTAGGAATAATACTCTGTCAGGATATCTATGAGTTAATCCCGGTGCTGGAGAGTCAGTATCTTCATGTAATGGGTCAAGCATGTCTGCCGGACTTACATGAGTTTCAGTAAATGTTGGTACTGCCTGCATTCTTATTGGATCTCTTGGATCATCTTTATCCATATGAGCTGCATAGTATGGAGTTATACCCATTCTGAATTTTTCTAATACCTTAGAAATATCTTCTTCTTCTTGTTTTGTGATATTAATTATTTGTTTGATTTTTTCAACTGAGTCAATTCTGTTTTCAACCTGCCATTTCCAATCATTCCACTCTTCAGGTTTAACATCCTTCCATAGCTCAATTTCATTGTAATAAGCCATAATAATACCTCCTATAAAAATTTGGTTTACATAGAAATTAGTCATCCAAAGGGCTTAATATAAATTTCAAAGCCCTAAGATGACATTAATTATTAGTTGATTATTTTAAGCATATAATTTTGTATAAAGGTCTCTTAACTCTTTGCTTTCTCTCATTATTTGAAGAGCTGTATCTGCATGACCCTTAGTATAACCGTTACCGATTATCATGTTCACATCTTTACCTACACCTTCAGCACCTAATGCTGCTTTTGTAAAGCTTGTTGCCATACTGAAAAAGTAAACTGTTCCTTCATCTTTTGTTGCAAGGATTGCAGACATTTCACAGTTAGGTCTTGATACACAACTAATTACTAAATCACATAACTTACCATCAGTTGCTTCCATTACCTTATCATAAACTTCGATTGCGTTTGTAGCATCACCAGCAATGCAAACATCTGCTAAACCTAATTCCTTAACTGTTGCAAGTGAAGCTTCTCTGTGTGCCCAGCAAATAACCTTACCTGTTGGACCAGCTTTTTTCTTAGCTTCATATAGGCAAAGAAGTCCTGATTTTCCTCCTCCGCCAAGTACCAAGACTGTATCTCCTTCTTTAACTAATTTAATAGTCTGTGCAGGAGCTCCAGCTACATCAAGTACTGATAATGCAAGGTTTTCAGGTATATCTGAAGGAAGTTTTGCATAAATACCGCTTTCAAACAATATTGCTTTACCTTTAATATCAACTTGGTCGATATCTTTTCTTACTGTAACTATATCGTCTATTACTAGTGGTGTTAAAGATAAAGAAACTAATGTAGCAATTTTGTCTCCAACCTTTAAATCTGTTTTTCCTTCTAATGCAGGTCCTATTTGTTCAATAGTTCCTATAAGCATACCGCCTGATCCTGTTACAGGGTTTTGGTGCTTTCCTCTTTCAGCAACAATTCCCTTCATTATTTCTTTAATTTTCTCTTCATCGCCGCCAGCTTGATCTTTAATTTGTGTAAAGCTTGCAGAGTCTACATTTAAAGTTTGAACATTTATTAGAATTTCATTGTCGTAAATTTCCATTGTGTTATCAACTTTAAGAGCAGGCTGTGGCAACACTCCTTTAGGTTCAATTACCCTGTGAGTTCCATATGGGTTTCCTTTTTTAAACATGTTTCCTCCTGAATAACTAAATTAATGGGTTCGACCTTACCACCATTTTTCAGACAATAAAACTCTGAAAAATGGGATTAGGTCTTAAGTTGGGTTTATTCAAATTAATATAATGCAATTATTATGCCAATATTTAATAATATTAAAACTGTTCTTTTTTCAGCTTATTTTTGAAATACGTTAATTAATTTTATTTTAAGTGCCGAAAATTCAGCTTTTTATATTGATATATAAACACCAATCTGTTATAATATTATTACTAATATTGTAATTAACATTAATTATTTATACAAGAAATATAATTAAGTAATGAGAAAAAATGGATTAAAATAAATTATTTTTATGATGAAAATAAAGGGGCAAATTAATGGATAATAGACCAATTGGAATTTTTGATTCAGGAGTTGGTGGCCTTACCGTAATGAGAGAAATTATGGAGCAGCTACCTTACGAAAACATAATATATTTAGGAGATACCGCAAGGATACCTTACGGTTCAAAATCAGATCAAACTATAAAAAAATATGCAAATCAATGCTCATCTTTTTTAATGAGTAAGGATGTAAAAACAATAGTTATTGCATGTAATACAGCAAGTGCAATAGCTTTAGAGCATGTACAAAACAACTTTGATTTACCTATATTAGGAGTTATAGACCCCGGTGCAAGAAGCGCCGCACAGGCAACTGAAAATAAAAAAATTGGCGTAATTGGAACAATTGCAACTATAAACAGCAATGCATATCAGCAAAGGATTATGGAATATTTACATGATGCAGAAGTAATCGGTATTCCATGCCCACTTTTTGTTCCAATTGTTGAAGAAGGATGGGAATACTCAAATATTGCTGAATTAACTGCAGAAAAATATTTAGATGAGTTAATTGAGCACGAAGTAGACACTTTAGTTTTAGGATGTACCCATTATCCTATACTTAGATATACAATTAGAAAAGTTGTTGGTCAAAATGTTAAATTAGTTAACCCAGCTTTTGAAACTGCAAGAGACTTGAAAAAATTATTAGAAGAAAAAGATTTGCTTAATGAAAACTTTGATAAAGCTAAATATGAATACTATGCAAGTGATGCACCTGAGCGCTTAAGAAGAATTGGCGGCAATTTCTTAAAAAAAGAAATTGATAATCTTTACGAAATTGCAATTGATAAACTATAAAAGAGGTATAAATATTGAATAAAGCAAAAGTAAAAATTACAACAAAACAAATATTAGATGATGCAGGAAATGAAGATAAAATAGAATTAGTAACGGAAGCCACTAAAGAATTTAACGGTGAATGCTTTATAATAGATTACGATGAAAGTAAAATCACTGAGAGTGAAGGTAACAAAACAAGGTTAAGAATTTATAAAGATAAGTTAATAATGATAAAAATGGGTAACTTATCAACTAAAATGGAGTTTGAAAAAAATAAAAGTTCTGAAAACATGTATTCAACACCTTATGGAAATTTTGATATCAGCTATAATACTATTGTTTATGACTATTCTCTTGATGAGCGAGGAAATGGATCTGTTTATATAGAGTATAAGATTATTTTTGGTGGTACAGAAGAAAGTTTAAACAAAATATTAATTGATATTAATTAAACAAAGTTTTACATGTTTTATACAAATACGAACAATGTTGCTTATTTTTCGGCATATCATGCCTGATTTTGGGCATTAGTAAGGAGTGCTTATGGAAATTAAATATTTTGATGCCTTAATACAAGCTATAGATTTAATAAATGATGGAATTCACATAGTTGATGCAAGTGGTAAAATAGTTTATTATAACTATGCTGCAAAGCAACTTGATGAAATTGATGTGGATAAATCTATTGGAAGACATATTTTAGAAGTTTATCCGTCGCTCACTTTTGAGACAAGTACTTTGTTAAGAGTTTTACGAACCGGTAAACCAATTTATAATGTAGAGCAAAATTTCGTCAATTATAAAGGTGATAAAATTTCTACCTTGAACTCGACAATTCCGATTTATTATAACAACAAGGTTTTAGGAGCTCTTGAAATATCAAGGAATATAACTAAAGTAAGGGAATTATCTGAAAAAATAGTTTCTTTGCAAAATGAATTGTATGATAAAAATGAAAATCGCGGCAAACCTTCTAAACCAACTGCAAAATACACCTTCTTAGATATAATTGGCCATAATAAAGAAATGCAGAAGCTTAAATCTTTAGGTTTAAAGGCAGCTATTTCAGATTCACCTGTTATGGTTGCAGGAAGCACAGGTACTGGTAAGGAACTTTTTGTGCAATCTATTCATAATTCCGGCAACAGAAAGTACAAGCCATTTATAGCACAAAACTGTGCAGCTCTTCCTACTAATTTGCTGGAGAGTATTTTGTTTGGCTCTGTTAAAGGAAGCTTTACGGGAGCTGAAAACAGACCCGGTCTTTTTGAACTTGCAAACGGGGGCACATTATTTTTGGATGAAATTAACTCTATGCCCTTAGAGCTGCAAACAAAACTTTTAAGAGTTATACAAGACGGTAGAGTTCGAAGAGTTGGTTCAAGCAACACCATTGATGTTGATGTAAGAATTATATCCGCAATTAATACAGACATAAACAAAGTAATTGAAACTAAACAGCTTCGACAAGACCTCTTCTTTAGGTTGAATGTTATAACTTTAGTAATACCTGAATTATCAAAGAGAAAAGAGGATATACCAAGCTTAGCTGACCATTTTATAAAAAAATATAATGAGAAATGTAATAAGTTCTTTAGTGGTATTTCTAAAGAGGTTCTTGATATATTTATGGATTACAGTTGGCCGGGTAATGTAAGAGAATTAGAACACGCTATTGAAAGTGCTATTTCATTATATGATGGTGAAATTATCAGAGAGGAGCATCTTCCTTTCCAATTTAAAAATTATCAATTAGATAACGACTATACTTTTGATACAAGCACAATACAACCACTTAGTCAGGCAATAGAAAGAGTAGAAAAAGATATAATATTATCAGCGTTGGAGCAAACAAACTACAACATATCTAAGGCAGCAAAATTAATTAATGTACCAAGACAAACACTACAATATAAGCTCAAAAAATTAGATATTCCTTCGTAATAATAAATATGGGCGCTTACGCGCCCTTTAATCTTTTATTATCATCACTCTATTGATTTTGCATATGTTCTATTTCTGTCTGTTGAACTAATACCTGTATTTATAACTCTTCCTTTTTCTATAAATTCAAATAATTTTGATTTTAATTTTATGTCCTCTAAACCTCTTTTTGTTTTAATAACTTCTATTTCATCAGCTGTTAATACTTCCTGCAATTTTTTTTCAGTTTCTATGTCAAATATAGGTTCTGTATTATTATCTTTTCCAAAATCAACGAAGCAAAGAGGGGGAAACATTACACACCACCAATTACTACCATTTGCAACACCTATTTCAATACGTACTGCATCATAGTACCCTTCAGGTAATACTATATCTTCATAAAATTTACGTGGAAATTTATAATTTCCGTAGTATACATTTACATCATAATTATAGCCTTCCTCTTTTATTATACTTTCTGCTTCATTTCTAATATCATTTATTTTTTCAATAATTATGTACTCACTTTCTTCTTTGGATGAAATGTTTTCAAATTCATTATTAAATTTACTTATTATTTTGTTTCTTACTTTGTACTTCAATTGTTGATCATTAATTGTATCTGAGTTTGCAATTACATGCAACCTTATAACCTTATCGTTAATTTTAGCCATTCCTGTATAAGCTTCAACAGTATACGCGATAGCCATTGATACAATAACTAACATGGTAGAAATAATTATTTTTTTACTATACCTCATTTGTCCTCCCTTTCCTCTTTACTTAACTAAGCCTGTGCTTTTAATCACCATATCTAAATGAATAGTTATATCTGCAGCCTCAAATACTTCATCATATTTATCTGCAATTTTTTCATAGTCCTGTTTATGATATTTATATAAATCTTCTTTTATTTTTAACAAATCTGCTCTATAAGAATTTTGAAGCTTATCTAAAGTTTTTTCAAAAGTCATTAATATGCTTTTTTTAGCTTCTTCTTTAATTTTATTAAGATAATTTTGATCTTCAAGTTTGTTGCTGCCTATTATAAATGAATCAATGTAACTGTATAATGTGACATAATAATCAACATTCAATTTATCATTATTTAAAGACATATCTTTTGTCATTATTATATCCACAGCACCTAAAGAAATATTTGTGCCTTCAACATTTATATTAAAGTTTCGAATTTTCGCTTTATTAGGGTTTAATAGAACCATAATAGCAGATACTTCATTAGGCTCTAAAAATCCTATTAATTCATATTCCTTAAAAATTCCCGCTCTTTCCACCTTTAAGCTTTTTTCATTAATTTCTACAACAGGTATCATTACATTACCTGTTTTACCAAGATTTAAAATTGCTTCATCAAAAGAATAAATATCTTGATAGCTTTCTCTCTTAAGCTTTATAAGCATTTCACTTAAAAATCTTCCTACTATTGGATTGCTGGGTATTTCAGTATTAATTATATCTTGTGCTTTTCCTTTAGCTATACATATTTTAACTCTTCTGTTCATTTGCGGTGAACGTTGAATTTCATCAAAAATCCTTTTAACTGTTTCTGAATCTCTGGCTAAATCTTCACCAAGAATAATTACCTGCATCAACCTATCTGATATAGCTTTTTCTGAGTGAAGATAGCTTGTTGCATAAAAATCTGAAAAATTAATACAGTCCTTTGTTAAAACCAATCTTTGTTCTTCACTTCCTTCATTTATCTTAGGAATCTCTGAAGTAAAGGTCAAATTCTTGGCATTCTTATCAATACCTACTGCAAAAATATATTCTCTCTTATTTATTTCAATACTGTCCCAACAACCTGATAGTAAAATTGATGTTAAAATTATAATGACTAAAATTATTATTTTTTTCATTTGCACCTCTAAGTGAACATTAAACAATAATTAATTATTTTTTGCTTTTTTAAATTTCGCATCTACAAAAGCAGTAATTAACGGAATAAATAAATTCAAACTACTAAGAACAATTATCGGCCATTGTATATATGGAAACATCATATACATTCCAGGCAAAACAGCTGCCATAATGTATAAAATAGGTATTTGAATATAAATAAAATATCCATTTTCTCTTGTTTTAAATGTTTCCTGCATTGTCATATTAGTAAAATATGCAATTATACATATACATGAAAATGTAACTATTATTTGAAAGCATAAACCAACAATTTCTGTACTTTCAAAGAAAAAGCCCGGTATATTTACATATTTCATAACAGATATAAATGGCCAAACTAAGTGAACTGATTCTTTTGTACCAAATTTCACTATTATCAGCAAATAGCATGCAATATATAATAACGTACTGAATAAAATAAATTTTTTATTAATTCCCTTATTGTTTTCTTGAACAATTACTTTACTGTTCGAGAACAGCAATATAGTAAATCCAAAAAATCCAAGTATAGCTCCGGGTACTGATTTTACAACACCTGTCATATCAGCTGGATATATAGGAAAAACATTCGAATAATCAGCGTAATATGTTGAAAATACTATAATTAAAATATATGGTATAAATGCAATCAAAAAGGTTATGGAGCTTATATTTCCAATTATTCTAATACCTTTTTTGGTTGCATAGCTTGCTGTCAAAAGTATTACAATAATAATCGAACCTAGCGGAGTTCTAAACAGCATCATCAACTTTATTTGCTCTGCAAAATCCTTTATTAATATACTATTTGCTGTTATAAACATCAAAATATAGTAAATCCCTATTATTCTTGATAGATACTTAGGAAATATTTTATTTGATATACTTATAAAAGAATCATCCTTATATTTTTGCAACATTCTATTTATTGGCTTCAAAGCAAAATATAATATTGCTGCAGCAATAATTATTGTCATCCAACCAACTGGACCATCTATTTCTGATAACAAGAGAGGCATCAATATTGATTGAAATGCAAATGAAACCAATATGAGAATTGATAAGTTTTGATATGGAGTAATTTCCTGGTTAAACATTTAATTATCCTTTCCCTTTTCAACCTGAATATATATAGGTCTTCGTACTAAATTATGAATTTTAGGTCTAATAACCGTATCTTTTAAATCTCTTCTTCTTTCAACAAAATGAGTCATAGGAGTTAAATATGGGACACCAAAGCTCTTTAAAGTGCATAGATGAATAATTAGTATACATAAACCAATTGAAATACCAAATAAGCCAAAAAACGAAGCAGCTATTATAAATCCAAATCTTATCATTCGCAATGATGTGCTGAAATTGTAACTTGGTATTGCAAATGAAGCTAAAGCTGTTAAAGCAACAATTATAACTGCAATAGGTGTTATTAATCCTGCCTCAACTGATGCAGATCCTATAACCAGACCACTTACTAAACCGATTGTTGATCCCACAGGAGTAGTAATTCTTAAAGATGCTTCCCTAACAAGCTCCATTACTAATTCCATTAAAAGAGCCTCAAAATATGGTGGAAACGGTACATTTGCTCTTGATGCAGCAACATACAATGCAAGCTGCGTAGGTAACATATTGGGATGAAATTGTGCAACGGCTACATAAATTGCCGGTAAAAGCATAACTATTGGCAAAGCTATATACCTTATCATCCTTATTAAGCAAGATAACAACCATCTTTCATAATAATCCTCTGACGATTGCATAAAGGATACAAATGTAGCAGGAGCCATTAACACAGAAGGTGTATTATCAACTGCAATTACAATTCTTCCTTCAAGTAAGGCAGATGCTGCCGCATCAGGCCTCTCTGTATTTTCAACCTGTGGAAATGGTGAATATTTATCATCTTCTATCAATTCTTCTATATAAGAGCTTTCCAAAACTGCTTCTATATCTATGTTTTTAATTCTTTTTTCAACTTCATCTAAGACAGTTTTATTTACTATATCATCTATATACAATAATGAAATATCCGTTTTAGATCTTGTTCCAACCTGCATGTACTTTACTTTTAGTTTTGGATCTCTGATTCTTCTTCTTATAAGGGTAATATTTATTTTCATAGTTTCAATAAAACCATCTCTTGCTCCCCTTATAAGAGTTTCTGCAGCCGGCTCCTGAATTCCTCTTATTTGCCAGCCCCTTGATGATAACCATGTTGCTTTTGAACAATTTTCTATAAACAAAATTGTTTCTCCGGACAAAGCTTTATCCACGCATTCCTGTAATGTTTGCAATGTTCCTAATTCAGTAATGGCTATACCTGAATTTAAAACAAAGTCTTGAAGTTCATTTTCAGAACTTTTTGCAAGGTTTTCTAAATTAATTGATTCCATCAATGTTTGTACTGCATATTCGCTTATGGAATCTTTCGTTGTCATACCATCAACATAAAGCAACAAAATTTTTAATTTTTTATATTGTCCTACCTTCATATTACGAAAAACTATATCATTGGCATCCTTAAATATTTCTTTTAAAATTGTTTCATTTTTATTAATATCAATATCAACCTTAATATTAGTCAAATCCTGATAAATACTCATAACATCTCCTAAATATTTTTTGTAATAATTGCAGCCAATGCAATTAATCCATAAATAACTCCAGTAAATCTTACAATTTTATAGTCCCTATGAAAGTTCTTTTGCTTAAATTCCTTGCTAATCTTAAAAATTAATATATAGCTTATAATTAGAAAAATTATAATTACATCAATGTTCAATATTGGTTTAATTTGATTAATTAAAGACATACCGACTCCTATTCCATCACCCTTAGTTTGAACGACACCGAGGTCGTTCCCTATGTTTATGTCCCTCCTTCTATAATATTTACAGAAATTGCTTTATTTATACCAATAATTAATAATTTGTCCAATTATAAGGAATTTATACTAATAATTAATACAAGTTAAATAGATGAATGAATAGGTTACAGGATATTATTGATATTTATAATGC
>JAEZGU010000296.1 GCA_023416855.1 Bacillota bacterium | reverse complement strand
TTTCTCTCATATATGTTTTTAAGCTTACCATTTTCATAATCATTCAATAATTCTTTCCATACTAATTCCGCATCGCCTATTACAACGGCATCACAGTATTTTAATGCTTCCTCAGCCATAATACTTACCATGTAGCCACCTAATATTACTGTCTTACCTATTTCCTTAAAACGCTTAGCTATATCAATAGTTCTAATAACACCATGCCCCATTGAGCTTATGCCAATAATATCTGCATCAGTATCCCAAGGTATGTCCTCTAATATTTCAAGTACAATTTCTGATTCCCAGTCAACAGGCATCATTGCTGCCAATAAAGGCAATGCAAGCCCAACAAAATCCAAGCGACTTTTTTTTATAGGCATATGATTTTGATCATAGGGGCTTGGCTGTATAAACAATATTTTTTTCATTAACGTCCCCTCACAACTTTTTTGACATATTGCATACTAACAAAGTTACTTCCGATTAGCATTTTTACATTAGCCTTTAGTCCGTATTTCTTTATTAAAAAAATTATATGTCTTGGTCTCATAATAACCTTGTAATAAGCCTTCAATAACTGAACATAAAATTTTCTCACACTCATATGTTCAGGCTTCAACACTACATGAGCCATATCCCAAACTTCATAGTTTTTTCTTTCAACCAACAACTCAGAAGTGTATGAATCAAAAATATCCGTTCCCGGTAAAGGGGTCAAAGGTTGAAGATTCACAAATCTTACATCTAAGTTTGTCAGCCATGATGTGAGATCATTAAAATCGGAAACAGTAAAGTCCAATGGTATGATTAATGTAGCATATAATTCAATGTCTAATTCTCTTAAGATTTTGATGCATTCTTCGTTTATATTTTTTGTAGTTTTTTTGTTATAAGATAGTAAATCTTCAGTACGAACAGATTCAATACCCACAATTACTGCTTGGAGTCCAACATGCTTTAATTCTGTTATTAATTCTTTATTATTAGCAATGAAATCTGCTCTACCATAAACTAAAAATCTTTTCTTAATATTTCTTTTTTTGATACCATCAATAAATTCTCTCAGTTTATCAGTGTTAAATAAAAAGTCATCGTCTACTATATATATTTCTTCTTCAACAATTGTTTGAAGTTCATCTAAAACATCATTCATATCCCTTGAAAAATATTTGCCGTCAGTTATTTCCTTACAAAAACAAAATGAGCAGTTATATGGGCAACCGAAAGACGTTTTTATGAGAGCACAAGGGCTGTGAAACATGTAGTAATAGTGCTTTCTGTATTTAGAAACAGAGCTTCTGTCGGGATGCTTATATTTAAAGCTGTTGTTTTTTGGAGCAGAATTAATTTCTTTTATTATTTGTTCAGTGCTATAACCTGATAAAAGCATAGTCAATGTCTTGTTAAATCCGTCTATGCCGTTCTTGCTGTAAGTGAAATCAATATATTCTGATTTATAATCCTCAGGTACCACCTCTGCGTGTACACCTCCAACCCCTGTATATATGGATGGAAGCATTTTTTTAGCTATCTTGGATAAATCCTTTATGATACCAACATGAGTAATATAACCTGTAAATAATACAAAGTCAGGCTTTTCTTCAAGTAATATATTTTCATAGCTTTTCTTTTCAATTATTAAATCATAAATTTTAATTTGCACCTGATCTTTTAGTTCATCAGGCACATTGGAAACTAAGTATTCAAGCTCCAAGGGCTCACAAATCATAACATGTTGTAGACCAATTGTCTCCTTATGAGGCCTTGGGCGAATTAACAATACTTTCATATTACCGCCTTTTTTAATTTATATACCGCAATTCTTGGCATATAAAATTTTTCTTTAATAATTTCTAAGCTTTCAACCTTAAAAAAAGGTGAAATAATTTCTCTAAATACTTCATCAGACGGATAATTTGCAGGTCCGGTTGTTAACTTAACAAAGCTTAAAACCAATTTATCATAAAAACTGTTTCCGCTTGCAAATCCAATTAACAGCCTTCCATCATCATTTAGCATTTTATTTAATTCCATTAATATTTTGTTAGGCTCTTTATAGTAGGGTAAAGAATGGGTACAAATTATCAGATCATATTTATCCTTTAACTTATATAATTCATCAGCATTCAATTTTATATGCTTCGCATTTGGGTTTTTTCTTTGTGACATTTCAAGCATTTTTTCAGAGAAGTCAATACCCGTTATAATAAGGTTATTAAACATGAGCGACATTTCATGTATTAATTGTCCAGGTCCGCAACCTAAATCTAAAACCTTAATATTTTCATTTATACTCAATTTAGAAATTGCCTTTAATATATAGTCTCTTGTTGGTTTTAAAGAATACTTTTGAACCCAAAGCTTGTCATACTTATCAGCCCAAAAATTCCATATACGTTCTTTCATAAAGCTCTCCATACTCTCTTATTCTTCAACAATCTCACATGCACCCCATAGAACAATAAATAGAACAACCATTTAGGCAAGTTAGATTTAAGCACCAAGTGTAAAAAGTCAAATTTCTTAGGATTATCAGTAGTTAATTCATCCTTTAACAGCTCGTAATCATTTGTACCCTTTATGGGTGTCAGAATTGAAATAGTATAAACGTCAATTTTATTAACTTTAATAAATCTATATAAATTCATAAAATCTTTAACACTATATTCCGGTTGCACCATAAATAGCGCAGTTAAATCTATATTACTTTCTTTTAGCAATGATATGACTTCAGGATAATCAAGTGCATTTGTTGTTTTATCATAATTTTGTAATTCATCATTATTAGTTGCTTCAAATCCAACTATAATTTCGGAAAGACCTGCTTCTTTTAATAATGGCAATAAATCCTTTTCTTTCAAAATAAAGTCAGCTCTTAAGTATCCGATAATTTTAACATTTAAATTTCTTGATTTTATAATACTTATAAAATTTAGAGCATCACTTCTGTTTGCAAAAAGCACATCATCCACTATCCAAAAATAATCAGCATTAATGTTTTCCATTTCCATAATAATTTTTTCATAATTAGCTTTAATATAGTGGTTGTCATTTAATTTTTTACAATAACAATATGAGCAATTATAAGGACAACCGATGCTTCCTTTGATTAAAGCAATATTTCTTTTATCAAGGTAACGAAGCTTATGAGACATTTTATAAAACAAGCTCCTGTCAGGAAGAATGTCTTCTTTTTCATACAATGTTACTTTATTTCCTTTAACCCACTTACCGTTGATATATGAATCAACACCGTCAGTTGTACTGTAATCTTGCTTGCTTATTTTATCAATTAATAATCTAAAAGTATTTAAACTTTGAGTATGACATATATAATCAATTCCGGAAGCATAAAATTCATTTATGTTTCCTTGAATGTGGACACCCCCGATTATTATTTTAACATGAGGGTACTTAGTTTTATAATTTTTAGCATCCTTAATAATTTCATTTTCTGCAACATTATAACCAGTGAGTACAATTACATCAGGAATAAGAGAGGGTTCTTTTAATTTAAACAAATCATCAATTATATAATTCTCTATATTCATTGTATTTAATACCGTTTTAAGATAACAAAGCTCCAAAGGCTCTGTAACAACAGGTTCAAATGCAGAAAACACAGTTTTTACTCTAACTTTTTTTAAAAATACAATCATAACTACCTCATTTACGTAGGGAACGACCTCCGTGTTGTTCCGAGCGATTAAATACATTGTGTTTAATTTTATATGTCTTATAGGTAAACAAAGGCAACAACCTTTGAATAATAAAGTTCAACAAAAAGTTACTGTGATGTACATACAAATATTTATATTGTTCAATGCAGCCGATTTTCAATTTAGTTTCTTCAGCTGTCTGACCGAATTCTATTGTTTTAATTTTGTTTTCAATTCCTATTTCTATTATTTTAAGAAGCATATTATAGTATATATCATAAACCTTAATATCTTCTTTTATAAATCCTCCAAACAAAAAATAAAGAGTATCATTTATTATTTTAGTTTGAATAAAACCTTTAATATCATTAGTTTTTGCATCTATAAATTCATACAACTCAGCATCATATTCTTTAAAAAATTCAATAGATAAAGTTTCTAAAGGATTATCAGTTCTGTCCATTATACTTAAATAAAGCTTGTAATGCTCTTCATTAAATTCATCATTATTTATTTTTCTTATAACTAATTTATCCCTAAAGCTAAGAGCTTTGTTTATTCTCCTTCTGTATGGGCTTCTTAAACTGTTTAAATAGTCATCAAAGGAAGAAAAACTGTTATTAAAAATAAAATTAGATAAGGTTTTTCCACCATTACTAAATTCTATATCACTATTCAGAAGAATTTTTAATCCTTTTCGTTTGTTTATTATTTTTTCAACAGCAAAATTGTTGCCATAGTGACCTTTAATACAAACAGACACAGGCAAGCCAATTACTTGAACATTAACTTTTAATGGGAATAAATTGCTGAAGTTAAATAAATTTAATTTATGAGAATAGGAAATTAACAAGCAGTTTTCAGTAAACTCATATTCCTGATTGCAGGGGTTTACTTTCTCTAACAGCTTTAAGAGTGGTTTAAGATCTTCTATTTTATTATCGCAAATAAAGTGATTATGATTCAACTCAAAATCACTAATAGTTTTATACTTGCTCATGGTCCAATTCCTTAATGTATGCCTTGTATCGTTTGGATTCACAGTCAGCCCACTTGATGCCGAAGCTTTTAGATTTAGAGTTGTCAGATAAAATCCAGCCGGACTCCATAAAATCATATTTACCTTTTATATGTTTAAAGCAATGATTGAATAGGCATAAAATAGCACCTCTGTTTCTTTCGCCGGGAATAACGCCCATTTCCACAATTTTAAATGTATCTATTTTATTGGAAAATAATTTATTCTTAATAACAGTCCATATGCCAACTGTTTCATTTGAGCTAATAATTTGATTAAAATCAGGATACCAAAGCATGAAACCCACAGCAGTACCGTTCTTTTCAACAAAAAGTAAGTTTTCGGGTTTGATTAGAAATTTCAAATCCTTGAACAGTTCATAGTCTTCTTCCTCTTTTCTTGGGTAATAAAACAAATGATCCTTGAATGCTGAATTATTAACATCAGTGTAAATTTTTGCTTCATCCTTTAAATTACTAAAATCAGCTTTTCTTACGGTGTAAATACTATTTAATTTATTAATCATTTCATTACTTAACAGATTGTCCATATCTCTCATGTCTTTTTTATAGCTTACCATTTCTATGGTTTTAAAATTGTTGCTTTCAAAAAAATTATGATAAAATTCAGGATTGTGTGCCATGCCAAAGCTTTGTTTTTTATCATAATCACTTGCTAAAAAACCAAGTCCATAATTAACATGAATATTCAAAGAAGCACTTATTTTGTAAGCACCCTTTTCATTTGCAAATTCTTCTGCTCTATCTAATATCAATTGAAAAGCATCTAAGCTTAATTCGGATGCTTCAAAAAATCCAATTTGCACAAAGTCCTGCATCCTATATGCAAAAGCTAAAATGCATATCATTATAATTCTATCATTGTCTTTTACCATTAAAGGTTCTATATCAACTGATTTACATAATTCAGAAGTACCATAAAGCAAACCTTTTAATAAACCTGACATAGAGTCCCTTTTTAATGGATTGTTTAAATATTGGCTTTTATAGAAATTTAAGAATTCTTTTCTTTCGTTTTTCGTTACTTTGACTAATCTCATTATTAGCTCCAGTCCTTAAACTTTGTATGCACGTGTGACATATCACAAAATGGCTTGTTTTTAGATTTTCCGCATCGGCAAAGTGTTTGTCTGTTCCTTACCTCATAGATACATCCATCTACTGATTCTATAGGTATATAGCCTTTAACATAAATAGGACCACTAACATTTAATTCTTCATCCTGAAGTATATCTATAGAAGGTTCAAGCTCAGGTTCAATTTCTTTGTTTTCTTTCGTAACAGCTAACAATCTCCCTGCAGGACATTCCACAGCAGCAATGATTGCTTCATCTCTTAGATGATCATCGTCAGAATATTCAGTAAGCTCCCAAGCATCTCCATCATTTCTATGACAGAATCTTGCATATGCACATCTACCATCATCCAACAAATTGATTCCCGGTCCATCAAAAACCTCAGCACGTTCAACAAATGGTTTTTTAGAGGCAGTTTCAGTTCCGTCAAAATTTATTTTACTGTGAGTTCCATCACAAAAAGGGTGTTTTTTTGATTTGCCGCATCTACATAGCAGGTAACTTTCAGTACCTATAATTTCCTTCCCATCCCTGTATTCATAATGTTTTTCAACAGGAACAATAATTTTCTCATTTAAAGGTACGTTGCCGGTTACTCTATAAGGTCCGTTTTTTATTATTTTAATTTTTCGTTTATTATCCATTGTAGATTATTCTCCCGGTCATTTTCGCAGCTTAGGAATCTTAATAATTTATTTATTATATCATATCTGAGCCGAGTGCAGCGCAAACTTAGCTTGCATTGCCGAGGCGATGGTATGATATATGCATTATAACATACAATGTCAATTACGTAAAATATTGATTTAGCTGTATGTTGTATACTTATCCTTTAGTTTATTCTTTTGTGTAAAAAAATATTTTATATTATGTTAAATCCATAAAAATTGGGTATAACACATATAGATATTTAAAAAAGGGAGCGATATAATTGAAAGCGATGGTTATAAATAGAGTTGGCGGTCCGGAAGTTTTCGAAATGATGGATATAGATTTTCCCGAACTAAAACCGGGATACGTATTAGTAAAAGTGGTTGCAAGTAGCTTAAATCCATTGGAAACTAAAATTAGAGCAGGACTAACACCGGCAATTATTCCTGCATTCCCGGCTGTACTTAATGCAGATTTTTCAGGAACTGTTATGAGAGTTAGCGAAGGAGTAAAAAAGGTTAAAATAGGTGATGAGGTTTATGGTTTCGTTGGTGGAGTAAAGAATGAATGGGGTGCATTGACAGAATATATATTGGTTGATGAGGATTTATTATGTATTAAGCCGAACAATTTAGATTTTTATGAATCGGCATTGTTTCCTTTAGTAGGTATAACTGCTTGGAGAGCAATTATTGAAAATTCTAATATTAAACCAAATGACAAAGTGCTAATACATGGTGCAGCAGGGGGAGTTGGGCACATTGCAGTACAATTAGCAAAATTGATTAATGCTAAAGTATATGCTACAGTTTCAAGTGAGGAAAAAGGTGAAATTGCTAAAAGCTTTGGAGCCGATCATATAATTAATTACAAAACAGATGATGTAGAACAATATGTAAATAGACATACCGGTGGTACAGGCTTTGATGTAGTTTTCGATACAATTGGCGGCAATAATCTTTTAAACAGTTTTAGAGCGGTAAAATTAGGTGGACTTGTTTTAACAACCAATACCAGAGTAACTCTTGATCTTAGCTTAATGCACAGCAAATCTATTGCACTGAAAGCAATATTTATGGTTCTTCCGGTTTTAACAAATGCTAATAGATATGAAATAGGTAATATATTAAGTGAAATGAAAACATTAATAGAAGCAGGAAGCCTTAGAATTTTAAAAGATAAAGAGGAATTCAAATTCTCAGAGATTTCAAAAGCACATGAATACTATGAATCAGGTCAAGCAATAGGAAAAATTTTGTTAATAAATGATTTATCATAATAAAAAATATAGCACCTTTTAGGTGCTATATTTTAATCAAGCTTTATCTCTTCAATTTTTCTTTTCAAATCATCTATATTTTGTAATGATGCAGTTATTTTATTTATAATATCTGCTACAGGGCTGTCAGGGTTATTTCTTTCTTGCTCAAATATTAATTTGCCGATTTCCATATAATATTGGTTAATTTGTTTCTCTTCAGCTGATATTGCTGAATTAAGCTTAGTAGTTTCAGCAAAGTCCTTTGCCTTTTCAGTTGCACTGCCGGCAGCTTCGCCTATTTTCTTACCTAAATTATTTAAAAAAGCCATAACATCCACCCTTTCTAAATTATATATATATGTTTATTTAATTTTATACCATGTATATAAAAATTTAAACGAATTCTGTAAATTATTTATAATTTCTTAAGGATTTAATAGTATAATATAGTAAGTCATAAATTGCACAGTAGGGAATTGCCCTCGTGCAATTCCGGAATCTTAGCTTTTATAATACACAAGGAGGAATAATGGAAAGATATTATTACAATGAATTTACAAATAATAATTTAATAAATAAAGTATTAGTAGAATTTTTTATGCTACTTTTAGTATGCACTGTAGGTATGGTATTTGGTTTGATGTTTGTACCACCTCAATTTGCATTTATAGCAGGTATTGGTTCATTTATAGTTTTGCTTATAGCAGCAATAACTAAAAGACGGGAATTTAAGCCACTTTCAAGATTGAACTGCTTTTCAGTATCATTTTTAATGGGTATAAGTTTGTTTCCTACTATTATGTACTATTTGTCAGTTATGGGCTCATTTTTAGTATTAGTTTCATTAGGAATAACCACAGCAATATTTGGTGGACTGGCATTGTACTCATCACAAACTAAAAAGGACTTCACATTCCTTGGAGGCACATTGTTTGCCGGAATTATTGCCTTAATACTAATTAGCTTGGTGGGATTTTTTATTAGATCTGATGTATATCATCTTGCCATAGCATGGCTTGGTATACTGATATTTAGCGGATACGTACTATATGATATTTCAATGATAAAAAACAGACCGTTTACAGAAGCAGACGTACCGGCTTTAGCATTAAATCTATTCCTTGACTTTATAAACATATTCATTTATGTATTACGTATAGTTTCAAGATTCAGCAGAAGAAATTAGTTGAAGATATAAAAAGCATGTCAACAATTCGTGACATGCTTTTTATATTTAAGTCTTATTTGACGTTTGTTTGTCCACTTTCGTTTTAGTATGGTATAATAGATACATAATTTTGGTTTAGAATAGGAGATTAACATGGCTAACAATATTAAAATTGCAATATTAGGATTTGGTAACGTAGGTAAGGCATTTGCAAAGCTATTGATAGAAAAACAAGAAGAAATATATAATAAATTTAATTTAA
>JAEZGU010000210.1 GCA_023416855.1 Bacillota bacterium | reverse complement strand
AAATACTTATCGCCATAAACAGGTGCTATTCCTCTTTTAGTGGAGCCGAATATTAATTCCTTAAGTCGTTCTTCTTCAAGTATATCTTGTTTAACGTGATAAGGTAAACATATTATAGCTCTGTCGCTTATCTTTAAGTTATCAGGAGTAATTTTAATGCCTGCTTTTCTCAAATTGTTTATCTCATTATGGAGGTGTTCAATGTCTATTACCATACCGTTTCCCATAACATTTATCACTTCAGGCCTTAGGATACCTGACGGAAGAAGATTTAGAATAAATTTACCTGATTCGTTAACTACAGTATGTCCCGCGTTGTTACCACCCTGATAGCGACATACAATATCATAGTCTTTAGACAACAAGTCGACCATTCTGCCTTTTCCTTCATCACCCCAGTTAATACCTACAATTGCTGTTAACATATATAACCTCCTAAAATTTGATAAAAAAATTATATTACCTCAAAAAAAATCTGTCAAGGTAAATCATTAAAATTTTGCTAAAAATTACATTGTCGATAATTGAAAAAATCTGTAATGTTTGTTGCCTATAAAATTTATATATGATAAAATTAATCATAATTTCAATAATTTCAATATATGAATTAATAACGTAATGACGGGTATGGTTAATCCAATATCTACATAACAATTAAGGAGGATTTATGTTTAAAAAATCAAGAAAAGCAATAATACTATTACTACTCACTTCCATGTTGGCCGGTTGTACAGGCAAGGTCAGCGCGGATACTCCCATACCCAACGAAGATAATAAAGAACCCGTTGTTGTGGTCCCTTCAGAACCATCCGAACCTGAATTGAGTGAGGAAGAAAAACAAAAACAGGAATTAGAAAAAAAGTTGTTAGAGAGAATTGACCTTGAAGCACAACGAAAGGAAGATTTGAAAGAATTTTATGTTCCTTTAATTCCAGTAGGAGAAGAAAAAGAAAAGAAAACAATTGAAGTAAAAGCATTGTATGCTACAGGTCATACAGCAGGTAATACTTTGAATAAGGAAAATATTGATGCTTACGGAGCATATGTAAAAGCACTTGCCGAAAAGGATAATGTAAAAGCAAAGGAACTTTTTGCAAATGCTGAGAAAGCCAATAAATTTGAAAAAATAATTGGGACAGCAGTAGGCACTGAAATAAATGGTTTAGTAATTAACGTAAAAGATGATAATGGATTCATAACATATAATAGTGATATAGAAATTGTTCAAAAAATGAATGAAACAACACCAATTCCTATAAAAGATATTGAAAACATGCTTAAGGTTTTAAAAGAGTATGATATTTATACAATAGGAAGAATAGTTGCATTCAAGGATAAGAACTTTGCTGTTAAAAGCCCTGAACATGCAATACAGTTAAAAACAGGAGGAACATGGTTAGACCCTAATAGTGGCAATATTCCTTGGATTAATCCTTTTGATAAGTATGTATGGGATTATAATATAGCAATAGCTAAAGAAGCAGCGTTGTTAGGATTTGACGAAATACAGTTTGACTATGTTAGATTTCCTGATGGAGCAAAAAAATACAACGCTATTACAGAGTTTCCCGGCAGAAATGATAGAGATAAAGATGAAGCAATTGCAGAATTCTTAAAGTATGCAAAAGAAGAGTTATCAACATATGGTGTTAATATAAGTGCAGATGTGTTTGGTATAATTACCAGGACATGGGACGATTATCCTGAAGATATTGGTCAAACATGGATTTTAATTGGAGAGCATGTGGATAGCATTGCACCTATGGTTTATCCAAGTCACTATTCAACAGGATGGTATAATTTAGAAAACCCAAATGCACATCCATACTTGGTAGTAAAAGGTTCAATGGAAGAAGCTATAGAAAAGAATTCCTCTATGGTTAATCCTCCAATAATAAGACCGTGGCTGCAGGATTTTGATTGGGATGGTATTGTATACAGTTATGATAAAGTTAGAACACAAATAGTAGCTGCAAAAGAGCTTGGAGTTTATGAATATATGATTTGGAATCCAAGCAACGTATACGACCCAAGAGCATTTATCCTAACTGATGCAGAAGCAAATACAACATATCCTTTGGATAAAGGTGAACTTGATTACAGAGAAAAAACACCAGCTGATGGCGCAAGTAAATATTTGTCAGGCATGCAGACAGGTAGATACAGCTATATGTATCTAATGGAGCCGGTAAATGATAGAGAACAAAACTTTGACAAATATGTTGAAAATGCACAGAATTCAAATATTAGGTTACTAAGCTACAAAGTTTATGGTTATGAAATGGACACTGCAAATAAGGATGCTTCAATTGTAAAGTTGTATTACAAAATTGAAGTAACAAATGGAGAAATTAAAGAAGTAATTGAAAAAGACGATGTACAATGGAATGCTGTAAGAGAAAATGGTATCTGGAAAGTAAAACCTGATTTCAATAAATAGACAATAAAGGAAGGTGATTGCACCTTCCTTTTTGATTGCAATTACAAACAAAAACTTGACATCTAAAAAATTATTGTTATAATGAATTTTATATATTTAAAAGAAAAAGTAAATTTTTATAAATTGTATAGGAAGAAGGAATGAAAATGAAAAATGTAAATATTGCAATTTTAGGAGCTACCGGAGCCGTTGGACAAGAAATGCTTAAGGTAATGGGTGAAAGAAATTTTCCTTTTAATGAATTGAAATTATTGGCAAGCAAAAATAGCGCAGGAGAAGCAGTAGAATTTCAAGGAAAAAAGTATATTATCGAAGAAGCCACCGAAAATTCCTTCAAAGATATAGATATAGTGCTTTGTGCTGCAGAAAATCATATAAGTGAATTTTTGACACCTGCAGCAGTAAAATCAGGTGCTGTTGTAATTGATAACAGTTCAGCTTTCAGGCTGAATGAAGAAGTACCTTTAATAGTTCCTGAAGTAAATGGTGAAGATATAATAAACCATAAGGGTATAATTTCTAACCCTAACTGTTCGACAATTATAGCATTAACTGCATTAAATGAATTGAATAAGTATGCTAAAATTAAAAGAATGATTGTTTCGACATATCAAGCAGTATCAGGTGCAGGAATAAACGGAATAAAAGAACTAAATCAGCAAATAGAAAATTTAAGCAAGGGAAATCCTATTGAAATAAAAACATTCCAACATCAAATAGCTTACAATTTGATACCACAAATAGGTGATTTTGATGAAAATGGATATTCACAAGAAGAAATGAAGCTACAAAATGAAGGAAGAAGAATTTTTCACAATCCTAATTTGAAAGTAAACTGTACTTGTATAAGAGTACCTGTTTACAGAAGCCACTCAGAATCAATAACAATTGAAACAGAAAAAGAAATTACTCCGGAAAAGGCCAGAGAGTTGTTATCAACAGCAGAAGGTGTTAAATTAGTAGATGATTTAGTAAACAAACAATATCCTATGCCACTTGATACAACAGATCAAGATTTAATATTCGTGGGAAGAATAAGAAAAGATATTACTAAAGAAAATTCATTAGCATTATGGTGTTGTGGTGACCAAGTTAGAAAAGGCGCAGCAACAAATGCAGTGCAAATTGCTGAATTATTAATTAAATAATATTAGAAATAATAAAGGGACTGATTTTTCAGTCCTTTTATTATGCTAACTTAGTATTTAACTTAGCGAAGTTATAGATTTTTGAATGGCTCATGTTTAATTTATATGCAATGTAAATTAATGCTGCATGAGGTAAATAATTATACTCTTTCTGTATATCCATAATTATCGGCTCAAGACCATTTTTGTCAAATTCATAATGATTTAAGATTTCATCTACTCTTCTCTTGTCTGCTGAAAACATTGTATTATCTCCTTTTGATTGATTATGATATTAATATATCAAACTTATATTTTAAAATCAATAGGGCATATAAAATACATTTTTTATAATTTTTAAGAACGTTTCCTGTATATTTAGTAAAAAATGCATACGATTTTCCTTAAAAAAATGTGGATTCGGTTATTTTTAATTAATATCAAACTTTACATTATTGACTTTATTAAGAAAACCAACTACAATGTTTAAAGTTAACCATTAAATATTCGGAGGTGAAAAGAATGGAGCCGGGAAATAGTAATATGGACTATAGGGAAAAAACTACAGATTATAAAGAAAATTCATATACTGTGCTAAGCTTTATTCTTTTTGTACAAGATTATTTTTTGGCATAATTCTTTTTTATGAACTTTTCTTTTACAATTTTAATTTCCTTTATGTCCTTTCCCATATCAAATAATTTTATAAAAAGAAAATAATACATAAAA
>JAEZGU010000145.1 GCA_023416855.1 Bacillota bacterium | reverse complement strand
GCATATACTTTCCCTGAATTTAAAGCATCTACAAGATCCTGTTCCACTATTAATTGCCCCCTTGAGTTGTTTATTATTATTACTCCATCTTTCATCTTTGCTATTGTTTTTCTATTTATTATCCCTTCTGTTGATGGAAACAATGGACAGTGCAATGAAATTACGTCTGATTTTGCAAGAAGCTCATCTAAGGAAACAAATACTTCTGATTCGTTTTTAATATTTTTTGCATCTCCATTGTTAGCAATTACATTCATCCCTAATGCAGCAGCAATTTTCCCGGTACTCTGACCTATGCGACCATATCCTATGATACCCATTGTCTTTCCTGCAAGTTCAATCAATGGATAATTCCAATAGCACCAATCTGCATTTTTAGTCCAGTCTCCATTATGTACAGATTCTGAATGAGATCCTATGTGGTGACATATTTCTAATAGTAAAGCAATCGCCATTTGCGCAACTGCATTTGTTCCATACACAGGAATATTGGAAACCGGTATATTTCTATCTCTTGCGGCATTTACGTCAACAATATTATAACCTGTTGCAAGTACTCCAATATATTTTAAATCAGTACACTTTGAAATATTTTCTGCAGTCAATGGTGTTTTGTTAGTAAAAACTATATCTGCATCTTTAATTCTATCATAAACTAACTCTGTGGGCGTTCTGTCATATACTGTTAAATCACCAAGTTTCTTTAAGCCATCCCAACTTAAATCACCAGGGTTTAATGTGTAACCGTCTAATACAACTATTTTCAATATTTTCACCTCTTCAATATATTATTTTTTTCTCAATTTTGCTCTTTCATATTGCCTTGGCCACATAATAGTATTGCTTAACTCTTGATCTGCATAAAGTGGCCAGTAAGGATTTCTTAATAGCTGTCTTCCTATAAATATTAAATCCGCTCTATTATTTTGTAATATTTCTTCTGCCATATGTGGGTCTAATATTAGACCACCGGCTATAACCGGAAGATTTGTTTTTTCTTTTATAACTTCTGCAAACTTAACTTGATATCCTTGATATGCCTTTGGTAGAACGCTGACAACTCCACCGGAACTGACATTTATTATATCTATACCTTCATGCTTAACAAGATTAATAAGCTCTGCTAAGTCCTCAGGATGATTACCTTCATCTACATAATCTTCTGCTGATACTCTAAGCATTAAAGGTTTTTCCATAGGCCATACTTTTCTAACTTCACGGATTACTTCCATTAAAAACCTTGCTCTATTTTCAGCCGTACCGCCGTATTCATCTTTCCTCTCATTTGTTAACGGAGACAAAAATTCATTTATTAAATAACCGTGTGCTCCATGAATTTCTATAATATCATATCCTATTTTCAAACATCTTTCCGCAGCATATTTAAAGCTTTGAATAACTTCTTTTATTTCTTCTTTTGTCATTTCCAAAGGTGTTTTATATTCTTCACTAAATGCTATGGAACTTGGTGCAATTATTCTTTCACTATCTACTTCACATTTTCTACCTGCATGACCTAATTGAATACCAATTTTCGCTCCATGACGTTTACATATATCAACTATACTTTTTAAACCTTCAATTTGCGAATCATCCCAGATGCCTAAATCTTTATCGGTTATTCTTCCTCTTGGTTCTACAGCTGTTGCTTCCTGAATAATTAAACCAACACCACCAATAGCTCTTGAAGCATAATGTATAACATGCCATTCCTGCACAAGACCATCATCATTTGATGAATACATACACATTGGAGCCATAACAATTTTATTTTTAAGCTTTAAATCCTTAATAATATAATCAGTAAATAATTTTGACATATTTCCCTCCCATTTTTATTTGCTAAATATGATACCCTCTAATCCCTCGAACTAAAACCTGAAACTGTTAATATCTTTATTCCCAAAAATGAAGTTAAATCAATTTTAATTTCATTTTCGGGTATTTTAATCAGCTTAGACAAAAATACATTAATTCCTTCTATATTTATTATATTAAACTCTTTTTCTTTTTTAGGTTTTTTAGCAAATATTTCAGGCACCTGCACAAATGCACAATCATTTCCGGTCATATACTCAGGATACTCTATGCATATATTTAACTTATTTTTGTTATGTAAATAGTTCTTTGCCTCTTCAGTAATTTTAATAATATCTTTAATTTCTTTTGACAAGTTAATTACTCCTTAACTAATATAATGTTTCAATTATACTATTAATACACTAATTTGTAAATTATAAGACAACCATTATATTCTCTTGTAATATACATACCAAGTTCGCTCAAATCTCTTTACACAAAAAGATATTAGTATTAAAACTTAATCTTAGTTGGGCTGATTTTTTATTATAAATCATTTCTCATATTCATATTTTCTACCTGCTAAAAAGACACCAACCATTACATGTCAGTGTCTTCTATACTGTGTTAGTTAAACATTTCTAATAGGTCTTTTATGCGTCATTACATTGTATGTTTTCACTATTTATTTTTACTTTTGTTTTATTAAAGGTATATAGTATTAGTAAAAAAGACAATGTTCCAAAAGCTGTTATCATCAAGAATCCAGAGTAATATGTCCCTGTAAAATCTCGTAAACCTCCAATTATTGGAGATACAAATGCCTGACCTATGAAAAATGCAGCCATCAAATCGCTACATACTTTATCATAATACTTAATTCCAAAGGATTCTGTAACTACTGTTGCTGGTATTGAACCATATAACGGATATGAAATAGCTACAAATACTACTGGAATCATAACGTACAATATGCCAAGTTTATTAGAGAATAATAATACAAAAGTCATCCCAATCAAAAATGAAGTGTATAAATAAATGATGTATGCTTTATTCCCATATTTATCTGCTATCTTTCCAGAAACCATTGTTGCTATTGTTGCAATCACCATAAATATACTTATGTACTTAGAAGATGTTAGTGCTGTCATACCATAAAATTGCCAGTATGAAGGTACAAATGTTTTAAACCCTACTATTAAAGTACCACATAACATCATGCTTATCAACAATACCCAATATGCAGAATTTCTATATATTTCTTCTTTTATTGCAGTTGCATCATTGACTTCAAAATCAAAGGATTTAGTTATATTGTTATTATTAAAATTAGCTTCATCTTTTTTCGATACCTTGATTTCTTTTAAAACAAACAAATTAACTGGAATAGCTATAAACAAGTGCAATGCTGCAAAAACCAAATATGTATAACGCCAACCTATACTATCAATAAGAATTCCTGAGATATACATCATAATTGCACTACCAAATGCCGCACCGCTGAAAACAACTCCAATAATAGTTGCTTTTTTTTCTTTAAACCACTGGGAAATTATAGCAGCATTACATGCATGTGTACCAAAACCAAACTTAATACCTCCAAAAATACTACCTAAATATATAAGAAAGATTCCATTTGCCATTGCAGATATTAGATAATGCATAATGCCTGCAACAGAACCTATAAGTATAATCATTTTTATTGAAACTTTATTTCTAAGCTTACCAACCATTAGGCTAAAAATAAAACCAGTCAATGAACAAAATGTTACATTTAAAGAAACCTGACTAACCGGTACGTTTAACGATCTAACTAACTGTGGTATAAAAAGACCTGCCGTTCCAAGCGTACCAAGATGTATAAACATAATTATAAAACACCCAACAGCTATACGAATTTCTATTTTGTCATATTTCATTTTCATATTTTATTCCTTTCTTTATGAAATAACTTTTATGAACTTGTACTTTATTGTATAACATACTACATCCTACATAGTATTTATATTAACATTAAATAAGTGTTTTTGCAACATTTATTTTGCACCATACTAAAAAACCTCTAAACATATTTATATCTGTTCAGAGGTTTTTTAAATGATTAATACTATTATAATAATAAATGCTTCCAATATTCGTATATTTTATCTAATACGGGATTTATGCTTTCTACATCACGTTTCTTAACTAAATCCAACAATAATTTGCACACAATTGCAATCTCATCAACATTGCCTTCTTTTATTGCAGATTTAATACCACCCATTCGAGAATATTTAGAGATCTTCATAATAACCGTATTGATCTGATACATATACCTGTTCTCGCTAACTTTTGCTAATGTATCGTGAAAATCTTTATTCGCTTCATAAATAGCCTTTTCATCATTAGGATGGTTTTTTATTGTTTCACATAAAAAATCATAACATTTTTGAAGAACATCAATATCTTTCTCTGTTGCTTTAGAAACTGCCATATACAATACTGCACGTAGATTTGATAATTTAAATTCCAATAACTCACTCATATCCCCATTTTGCATAATTACGCCATAAACCATGGGGTCAAGCATTTTCTGACTAAATTCTTTTGCAATAAAGGTTCCTTCTGATTGCTTTACTTCTAAAACACCAAAAGATTCTAATATTTTTGTAGCTTCTCTTACAGAATTCCTTCCAACTCCTAAGCTTTCACTGAACTCTATTTCTGTTGGTATTTTACTTCCCGGTTTTAATTCACCTGATATTAAAGCATCAGTTATTCTATCTATTATTAATTGTGAAACTGATCCTTTTTTTATTGGTACTAACATTTTTTCCATCGCCATTTTTTCACCACTTTATATTTTGTCTATTTTAGAATAAATCTCAATAATGTATTACATACTACATTGACAATTATATATCATAAACAACATATAATGCAACACTTTTTTCTCTGATTATAAGGTTGTTAGTAAGAAAAGAATGCATAACACTTTGAACATAATATGTATCAGAGTATTATGCATTGCTTTAAACATAAATGTCGTTATGGCGTAATAACTATTTTAATTTGATCACTTGTTCCGCTATGAAGTTCTTCAAAGCATTCCTGGATTTCATCTAGCCCAATGCGCTTAGTAATGTATTTTTCTATATTGAACGGCTTGTTTAAAAGCAATTCATGCACTTTGTCAAATACTATAGATGCACCAAATGTACCAATCATAGTAATGTTTTTCATTATAAGCTTAAGCGCATCTATTGGAACTTGTTTATAAGAAACACCTACAAACATTAAAGTACCAAAATCCTTAATAACATCTAAACTCATATTAACAGATGCAGGAATAGCAGTGCATTCTATAACTTTATCAAATCCACCCTTAGAAGCATCCTTTAGCTGCTGACAAATTTCAGGATTCCTAGCGTCAAATACTTCATTTGCAACACCAACTTCTTTTGCCTTTAATATTCGTTTATCATTCACTTCGGTCATAGCAATATATGTTGCACCCATTACCTTTGCCCACTCAGCACATAATAGCCCTATTATCCCTGCTCCTGTAACAAGTACTTTGTCGCCATATTTTATATTTGCTTTAAGCAAAGAATTATATGCAATAGCAGTTGGTTCAAGCATATTAGCTGTATCATCACTTATGGAATCAGGTAATTTTCTTAAAAATTGTGAAGATGCGCAAAAATACTCTGCATATGCACCTTGTGCCACAATTCCAGGTGTTGAATTATATCCTCTTGGGCCCTTTGGAATTACTACAACTCTATCTCCAACTTTGAAGTCAGTTTTTCCCGGGTCTTCAACAGTTCCGCAAAATTCATGTCCCATTACAAGGCCTATCTTTTTTTCATTGCCCCACATATGGACATCTGAACCACAAACACCTACTTTTGTTACCTTAATTAATACATCATCATCATAAATTAATTTTGGCATTTCTAATTCTTTTACAACAAGCTTGTATACATCTTCTAGAACACATGCCTTCATATAATAATCCTCCTATTTTTTAATAAGGACCTTTTTTATTCTTTCCGCCACCTGAAAATGCTGCAGTAGGAGGTGACATCTCATTCTTATCACATTGAACATTAACGATTCCAGGTAAGCCAGATTCTCTTACTTTACGTATTGCAGGAATAATATCTTCAGCTTTAGTAACCTTGATACCGATTCCTCCCCATATTTCAGGCATTTTTTCGTATGCTCTCATTTCAGATAAAGTTGTAGCGCAATGGCCATGCTCTTCTATATATTCTGCTCTTTTCGCTTGTTCTGAAAGCTTTATCATTCCCCATGCAGAATCATTACTAATTACACATACAACAGGAACTCCATGTCTTACAAAAGTATCAAATTCCATTGAGTAGAAACCAAAGCTTCCATCACCAGTATAGTATAATACAGGTTTTTTATCTCCTGCCCATGCTCCTAATGTAAATCCAGGTCCAACTCCAATTGTTCCTAACGGACCATATCTAACAACTTGACCAGGATAACGTGCTACTGCATTTGCATCCATCCAGCTTGCTGCATCTCCACCATCGCAAACAATATGCCAATCCTGTGCTTCCTCGTTAATAAACTTTGCAACTTCAGCTGCTATTCTTCCAGGATGCACTGGAGCTATTTCTGATTTTGCTGCCTGTGTGTAAGGAGCTTTCATTTTTGCTGATATAGCTTTAGCTTCTTCAACCCATGTTGTATCAGTAGTTGGTTCTGTCTTAGCTTTTACAATATCCAATATTTGTTTTGCAGCTGCGCTTGCTCCTGCAATGATTGCTAAATCTGCTGGTGCATTATATCCAACTTTCTTTCCGTCTTGATGTACCATTATGCGGTATGCACTGCCATTATATCTTGGTGCTTTACCTTTACCAACTTTGTAGCTGTGGTCCACTCCAAGCTCCAAGATTACATCTGCGGCTGACATTCCACCATCGCCTATTCTAAATAATTCATTCTTGCTTTCATCTGCAAACATACCTCTTGATGTCATCATTGAAAATGTTGGCATTTTTAAGTAATTTGCTAATTCTTCAACTTCTTTAGCATACTCTGCTGAAAATCTTGCAGCCTCACCAATAACCATTGCCGGCTTCTTTGCTGCTATAAGAGCATCTGCAGCTTTTTCTATAAGATCAGCTGCGCCAAAGCCATGAACTGTCGCTCTATAATTTCTTGGCCAATAGATAGTTTCTTCATCATATTCTCCATGAAGTATATCTGTAGGAATTTCAAGATATACCGGACCCGGAGTTCCATCTAAGGCATTTCTAAATGCCATTGAAACATACTCAGGAACTCTATTAGCATGATAAATCCTACGTGACCACTTAGAGAACGCATCCATACACTGAAGGCTTGCCACATTTTGAAGTGCCCCTGTTTCATTTTCTATTAAAGGAGACCCTCCTCCTATATGTATAATAGGAATACCTGTTTCATATGCTTCTGCCATAGCAGTTGTAGCATTTGTTACACCAGGTCCTGCAGTGGTAATTAGAATACCTGGTTTACCCGTCACCTTAGCATATGCGTCAGCACCATATCCACCGGAACATTCATGTCTTACATCTATTATTTTTATTCCTTCTTCTTTACATCCGTATAGTATCGGCATAATGTGACCACCAGATAATGTGAATACGCACTCAACACCTTCTCTTTTAAGGGCTTTTGCGAAAAGTTGTCCGCCATTTACTTTTGCCATAACTTCCTCCTCTAATTAAATCTCGAGCCACCACATACATTTAAACTTTGACCCGTTATGTTTTTTGCTAAATCTGATACTAAGAAACTAACTGCGTTTCCTATATCTTCAACATCCTGTTCTCTGCCCATTGCTATATTGTCTAAAGCTAACATCTTCCATGTTTCTTCTGGAGTTCTGTTTAGTAACTTACTATATTTTTCAACCCCTTGCTTCCACATATTAGTTAACAAATATCCTGGGCAAACACAGTTTACTCTAATTCCTTCTTTTGCATGTGCTCTTGCCACTGATTGAGTCATTGCAATAATTGCAGCCTTTGATATAGAATAGTTCGCTGAACCAGCCGTTCCAATTCTTCCTGCTATAGACGCAATGTTTATTATGTTTCCAGAGCGCCTTGGTAACATGTAATTTAAAGCTGCCTTAATGCACATCCCTGTACCATGAATGTTTACATCTGCTGTCTTTCGTGCTGCTTCCATTGGTGTTTCATAATAATTTTTTCCTTCTTTGGCATAGCCAGCACAATTAACTAATATATCTATATTTCTGAAATCATTGTTAATTAAAGCAAATGTGTCTTCAACTTCTTTTTCATTTGATATATCCAATACGTATGCTTTTGAAACAACTTTATATTTATCTGTTATTTCTGTTGCCTTTAATTCTGCTAATTCTAAGTTTAAATCTACAACTGCAATACTTGCACCGCATTCAGCCAAGCACGTTGCTATGCCTGCTCCTATATCTCCTGCACCACCTGTTACAATTGCAACTTTGTTTTTTAAATTAATTTGCTTCATATTTACTGTCCAAGAGCCTCCACTTTAGCTGCAGCTTTTTTAGCATCATTCTTTAAAACAAACATACCTGCGAATATTAATATTGGAGATACAAATTGAATGAAATGGAAATATGATAAAACGTGGCTCATTGGCATTACTCCTGATGATAATAAAGTTCCCAAAGTTCCTATGAAGAATGTTATACCAATACGTTCTGCTGTTACATAAACTCCTAGTGCTGTACCTGCACGTGGGCCAGATACTTCTGGATGTGAAAGCATAAGTACTTTAGGTGCAGGAACAATACCACCATAGCAAATACCAGCTACCGCCATCATTGCACTCATGAAAGGTACACTGTAGCTTCTATATCCAACTATAAAGCAAATTGGTGCAATCAATCCACATACTATAGCTATCTTTGTATAATGGTGTTTGCCTATCTTTGCTATTAACATAGGAACTAATATATAACATACCATTGAAAACATATTGTTCCATGCAGGTATTCTTCCTGATACTGCCTTGTCAACCATCCAGTTTGGATCTGTTTGGAATACTATTTGTCCTAATGTTCCTCCAGCATATATAGCACCAAGGAAGCACATATTAGATATAATCATTAACCATACATATGGAACTTTAAGAATACCTTTAATATTCTTCCATAATCCTAAATCATTTGCAGTTAATGTACTTGAAGCAAGAGAAGCTTCAGCACTCTTTCTATCTTTTCCTACAAACGCGAATGCAATAGTCAAAACAACTACACAAATACCAACCATTGCGTAAAATGTCTGCCAACCACCAATTGCCATCATAATTTTTACTGCAAAATAGTTTGCTGTAATTTGACCCATAGGGCTTGCTGCAGTAAGACATCCATTTGCTAATGCAAGTTCATCTGCATCAAACCACAATGTGATTGTCTTTGTTGTAGCAGGCATATAAAAAGCACTGGCCGCACCAAATAAGAACATTATAGTATAGAAAAACATGAAATTTGTAGCTTTTCCCTTAAGAAAAATTAATACACCACATATAAAAACTGAAGATACTAAAACTCTTTTTACACTAAACTTATCCATCATAATTCCTGCAACAAAAACGAACCAAATCATACCTGTTGACATTGCTGTAGCTACAGCTGTACGCTGTGCTGCTTCCCATCCCATATCGGTGGTAATAGTAGCAAGCAAAATGTTAAAAGATTGATTACAAAAACCAAGAATTGTGAAATAAAACAAACAAACAAATAATAACATAACCCATCTAAAAGAACTTTTACCCTTTGATTGCAATAATGTAGACATGAAATTTCCTCCATTTTATTTTTTATTTTTTATTTCAAAATTATTAAATCCAAAGTATGTCTTTTTTATCACGTGGCACTGCACGTTTATATTCAACATTGGGATATCCCAGTGTCATTGCTGAATATAGATTAAATCTTTTCTCAAAACCTAAAAATTTTCGTATTTCTTCTGATTGAAATGCTCTAACAAAAAAACCGTTATAACAAAATCCCAACTTAGATGCAATAATCATATTTCCTATATTGCATGAAGCTATTAAACAATCAGTTTTCGGATCTGAAGTTTTTTCTATATCTCCCATAATCAGCAATAGGCATGGAGCATTAAAGAATAATTCATCAATTCCATTATCAAAATAATTTTTGTAAAACCTTTTCCACATGCTTGTATATCTCTTTGCAGAGTTTGCGTTTAAATTCAAGTCAATTTTTCCATCATAATAATCATCTGCAAAACCTTTTAAAGTTTCTAAGGTTAGTTTTGTCAGTTCTTTTAAACGTTCACCAGTTACAACAGCATAATGCACAGATTGCCTATTTCCCGCTGTTGGAGAGTATATACCAGCTTCGATTATATGTTCAATTTTACTTCTTTCTACAGCTTGCTCCTTGTATTGTCTTATGGAACGTTTATTTTTCAAAAATTCTAAATACTCCTGCGATGTAAATGTAGGGCTATACCTTTCTGACTTAGTAATTATGTTGTCCACTGTTATAGCTTCATTTGGACAAATAGCTACACAATGATAGCAATTAATACAATTACTATTTAAAATTCTTGCTTTTTTGGTTGTATCTAAGACTATATTTTGAAGCATTTTGCATTCATTTACACATAATCCACATCCATTACATTTCTCACTAGAGAAATTTAACATATTTCATTCTCCTTTAATTAAGCTCCATCATTTTGATGCAATAGCTGCGCTTAATGCTATGGACATATATTTGCTTGTGGTTGATGTTGATCTTGATGTTAATACAATTGGAACAGAAGCACCAATAACTAAACCTGCAACTGTGGATTGACCAAATATTTTTAATGTCTTAACAGCAATGTTTCCAGCTAATAGATTAGGCATTAGTAATATATCAGGATCTCCTACAACTGGACTTGTAAATCCTTTTATTTTTCCTGCTTCTTTGTCAAAAGCTAAATCCATGGAAATTGGACCTTCTACTATACAATTTTTTATTTCACCATCTTGATTAAGTTTTTTTAATTGATCTGCATCAACTGTTTCCTGCATTTTTGGATTAACAACCTCAACTGCTGTTAAAGCCGCAACTTTAGGAGTTTCGTATCCTAAATTTAACATAGCATCGACAGCATTCTCCAAAATAGCTTTTTTCTGCTCTAAATTAGGATTAGGGATAATAGCTGAATCAGTAACAGCAATTATTTTGTCATATGCAGGTGCTTGAACAAAAAGTACATGTGATAGAAGCTCACCCCTCATAATACCCATATCTTTATTTAAAACAGATTTTATTAACGTTGCAGTTTGTACATTTCCTTTCATCAATATATCAGCTCTATTTTCTTTAATGAGCTGGACAGCTATATCTACAGGATTTTCGGAATTGTCAATAATTTCGTATTCTGAACTATCTTCCCCTAAATCATTTAGGATCTGGATAATTTGTTTAGAATCTCCTATCAAAATTGCTGAAATTATTCCTTCTTTTTTTGCCAAACTAACAGCTTCTAATGTATGCCCTTCATCAGCTCCTGCAACTACCATTCGCTTTTTCTCAGAACCTTTTTTAATATTTAAAACTATATCATCAAGAGATTTATAAATCATTTTATAACCTTCTTTCTAATGATTAATACTACGCCCAAATTTCTTCAGCGGTAGGATTAGGTGCATCTTTTATAATAAATGAAACTCTTGTTTTGTTCATTAAATGCTTGTAAGTAAGGTTTTCGGAAATACTGTTATTTCCCCATGAGCCACAGCCTATGGAAATAGTAGGGTCAAGGCCATTGGCAAAAGTATTACCTGCAACATTGCTGTTAGCTTGATTTACCATAAACCTTGCAACAGGTATTTGACTTCCTGCTAATAGGATATTAATATTATTGTTTGAATAGATGCCAGATGAATGACCTGCACCTTCCATCAACAGATTAGCCTTTGCAATATTAATTGCTTCATCAAAATTATCATAAACAAAGCAACGAATAATTGGACACATTATTTCTCTACATAGAACTTCTTCTCTTCCATACTTATCTAACTTAGCCATTAATAACTTAGTTCCTTCTGGAACTGAAACTTTTGCATATTTAGCAACTTCAGCAGCTGGATGTCCCACTATATCTACATTAATCGGTCCATCAAAACCTTTTACAAAAATTGCTTCTCGTAATTTCTGAATATCATCAGAATCAGTAACCATATAAGCACCTTTTTCCTCAAACATTTTTATTATTTCATCAGCCTTTTCCTTAGGCATAATTAATGTCTGTTCACCTGTGCATGGCATTCCATTATCATACATACGACTACCCATTACTTGAGCAACCATAAGTGGATAATTATCATAATCCCTATCTACTATAATCTGTACATTTCCAGGTCCAACACCATAAGATGGTTTTCCGCTGGAATAAGCTGATTTAACCATTGCACTTCCGCCTGTTGCAACTATAACATCAACTTTTCTCATAAGTTCATCTGTTAATTCTAATGAAGGTTCTTCAATAGATTGAATTAAATTTGCTGGTCCTCCTAATGAAACAATTGCTTCGTTCATTAATGAAACTGCATGAGCTGTACATTTTTTTGCTCTTGGATGAGGAGAAACAATTACCGCGTTTCTGCATTTTATTGCATGCATAGCATTTCCTACAGCAGTTGTTGTTGGGTTTGTTGAAGGTGTTAAGCATGCAATTACACCTACTGGTTTAGCATATGTATAAATTCCATTAACTTTATCTACTTCTATTAATCCAACAGAAGGTTTGTCTTTTAAAAATGCCCAATGACTTGTGGTAATTTTGTCATGCTTTGCAATTTTACCTGATAGTACACCTAATCCAGTTTCATCCACCGCTTCCTGAGATAGAATCTCTCTGTTATCATAAATGATTTTGCCCACTGCTTTAACTAATGCATCTGTTTGCTCCTGACTGTAATCTTCAAGAAAATTTTGGGCTTTTTTTGCTTTTAAGATTAAGTCATCAATATAAGTTTTGTTTTCCATAATTTGAAACCTCCAAGATTTTTATTAAATATATTTTGTTAAAAAATGTAGCAGCATTATAAAATTATCGGGTCTTCCTCTTTGTTTAAAACTCTAAGTGTTCCAAAAGCAAGAGCTTCCGCTTCATACTCACCAGGAACGACTTTAATATTGCCCATTTTTTCAACATATTTCTTTATTTCATCAATAAGTCTCTTAGAATTAGCCATGCCTCCGGTAAATATAATAGCATCTACGTCACAGCTTAGTGCTGCATAGCAACCACCAATTTCTTTAGCTACTTGATAAGCCATTGCATTAAATATTAGCTCTGCATGAGTATCTCCACCATCAATTCGTTTTTCAACTTCACGCATATCATCAGTTCCTAAATGTGCAAGAGCTCCGCCTTTGTTTTTGATTATTCTAATTATTTCATCTTTGGAATAAGTATTGGAAAAACATAATTCAACAAGAGGTACTACCGGCAATGTTCCTGTACGATTAGGTGAAAATGCTCCTCCGCCAGAAATACAATCATTAACTTCTACTACTTTACCCATGCTGTGAGCACCTACTGATATACCTCCACCCATGTGAGCAACTATAAACTTACATTCCTGATATTTTTTACCCCATTCCTCGGCGACTCTATGAGCTACTGCCTTGCTGTTAAGCGCATGGAATACGCTTTCTCTTGTAAAAAGAGGATGTCCTGATACTTTTGCTATATCTGAAAGCTCATTAACGCATGGTGGGTCAGTTATATAAATAGGTATATTGACTCCTTTAGATTCACTCATGCTTAAAGCTATAGGAAGCGAAAGTCTTGATGCATGAGGTGCAACTTTGTCTGGATTATGTAAGCTAAAAATCTCATTTTTAATAGTATCATTAACCAAGTATGTACCACCCTTGCTACATCCTTTAATATTGCAACCACGAACAGCAAAGGCATCAATATCTTTTAATTGTAATCCTTCATCTGCCATCCAATTAAGAATACAATTTTTTCTTAATTCTACTTGCTGCCATGTTAGAGGATTTTGATTCAATGTTTCTGTTGAATGAGCTAAAGACTGTTCAGCTATACATTTTCTATCTTCGAAAATCGCTGATTTTGTAGAAGTTGATCCTGGATTAATAACCAATATTCTATACATGTCATATTCCTTTCTTTATCTTATTTTTTATGAATTCGTTTTCTTGATAATGATTCCTGCAGTAAGTTTGTATAAAGCACTTATAGTGTTAAGCTAATTGTGCCTCATACAATCATTAAAGTATTATGTACTACATACTACATAGTATGTTCCTATTGTAGCACTATCATTTTCAAAAAGCAATATTAATTTACAATTTTAGTTTAATAAAAGCTCCCTTTTAAAGGGAGCTTATCCACCGGATAAAATTCTTAAAACCTTTAATTTTGTTCCATCCGTAATCCTTTTATCTAATTGATCAAATTGAATTATATGTTTGTCTTCCAAAATTATTGTCATATAATCAACTGTTTCACCTGCTTCTCTTATTGCATCTGCAACAGTCATACCATCGTAAAAAGGTATAACTTTGTTCTCAACGGTAATCATTAGAAATCAAACATTACCTCCATTTCAT
>JAEZGU010000137.1 GCA_023416855.1 Bacillota bacterium | reverse complement strand
CCGTTGAATATTGATTGGGATGGAAATGAACTTTTGCTTTCTGATATTTTAGGAACAGAGGAAGATATTGTATTTAAAGATATGGAAAGTGAGGTTGATTTAAATCTTTTAAATGATTCAATAAAGAAATTAAGTAAAAGAGAATTCACGATAATGAAATTAAGATTTGGTTTAAATAATTCTAAAAGCTTCACACAGAAGGAAGTTGCTGATATGCTTGGAATTTCCCAATCTTATATATCTCGTCTTGAAAAGAAAATACTAAATAGACTAAAAAAGGAAATCAACAAGGCAGTATAAAAAGCACATACCGGGTAATAATTTTTAAGGGGGATAATATCTTTAAAGGGGAAAAACGACGATGATAAACAAAGTAGTTATATGTGGCGTAAATACTTCTCAATTGCCTACAATTAAAACATCTGATATGAGAGCAATGTTACAGAAAATTCAAGATGGCGACAATGAACTTCGTGAGCAGTTTATAAAGGGCAATTTAAGACTAGTTCTAAGCGTGATTCAAAGATTTAATTCTAAAAACGAGCCTGTTGATGATTTGTTTCAAATCGGTTGCGTTGGTCTTATAAAGGCCATTGATAATTTTGATTTGTCTCTTGACGTGAAGTTTTCTACATATGCTGTTCCTATGATAATAGGAGAAATCAGAAGATATTTGAGAGACAACAATTCTATAAGAGTATCAAGGTCAATGAAGGATACAGCATATAAAGCTTTGCAAGTGAGAGAAAGACTTACATCTAATAACTCTCAGGAGCCTACAATCGCCGAAATAGCTAATGAAATTGGCGTTGACAAGGAAGAAATCATATTTGCATTAGAATCAATACAAGAGCCAATATCGTTGTTTGAACCTATTTACAATGATGGAGGAGATGCTCTGTATGTTGTTGATCAAGTCAAGGATGAGAAAAACATCGATGAAAAGTGGATTGAGAAAATAACATTAGAGGATAGTATAAGTAATTTATCTGAAAGAGAAAGGCAGATAGTTGATATGCGTTTCTACAAGGGCAAGACTCAGATGGAGGTTGCAGAAGAAATTGGCATATCACAAGCTCAGGTATCAAGGCTTGAAAAGTCTGCGCTGGCCCAACTGAAAAAAGGATTTAAATAAGCAGTGAATGATGAAAAATGATCATTGAACAATGAACAGTTGTAGTGGGAACGCAAGTTAAGCGTTCCTTCTTTTATTTTTTGTTAATGATATTAGTCATAATATATACAAGTTGTACATAGTTTATAATATAAATGGCATTTTTATAAGGGGTGGTGAATGCTTTGACCAATTACTGGGATTTAATGGAGAAGGACGTTGTTAATATTAAAAATGGCGAAATAATGGGTAGATTTGATGACGTAGAAATAGATACGAAGGTAGGAAAAATTCAAGCTTTTTACATAGAAGAAGCTAGCAGATTCATGGGGATGATTGGAAAGACTAAGGCTCGAAGAGTTAAATGGGAAGAAATACTAAAAATAGGCATGGATGTAATTATTGTAAATGTTGATGACGATGTAAACAATAAAGCCATAAAAGACATGCTTGAATAGAACGACGCAGACATTAAGGGGACAGTACTTTTATTTTTTAATAAAAGTGCCGTCCCCAAAATTTGCTTAGCTTTACCACTGTCCTACCTACCTATGGCAATTTTTTAATTCCCAAAATACGAATTTATCAATGAATCATCTCCAATTATTTCTCTTATTTTATGATAGACAGGCATGGCTTTTGCCCTAAGTGCTAATTTTGTCTCATATGGTAAATCAACTATAGTCATGCCATTTTCTAAAAGAATATTTTTTCTATCTTCAAAACGTTCATCTGCTTTTTCACGGGCATATTCTGTTGCTGTAACAACAGCTTCGTTAATTATTGCTTTTTCGGACTCATTAAGGCTGTTATAAAATTTTTCACTGGTTACAAGAGTTAGTAAATGCGGCAAATGATATGTGTTAATAAGATATTTCTGAACTTTATATAAATTTAATGCGACTATATTTTCGTATGGATTTTCCTGGGCATCTATTAATCCTCGACTTAAACTTGGATAGATTTCACTAACTGGTAAAGGTACTACAACTGCTCCCAAAGCCTCCCAGAATGCTTCATGATTATGGTTTTGTATGATTCTTATTTTAATGCCCATGAAATCATCTACGTTTTGAATATATTTGTTGCTAGTCATATGCCTAAATAATTGGTCAGCAATACCTAATAGTTTATAACCTTCTTCGGCATAAATATTGCTAATTTTTTCATAAAATTCTTTGTTATCAATAACTTTTCTTAAATCATCAATATTTAAATATATTAGAGGCATATCAAATAAAGATAGTTTAGGTACGAAAGGTACTTGAGGGGAAGTGCTTTGGACAATAAAATGAAGGTTATCTCTATCTTTGATGGTACTAAACATCACCCTGTTAGTTCCTAATTTTGCATCAGTGTAAACTTCTATTTTTATTTTTCCATCACTTAAGGCATATACTTCTTCTGCAAATTTTTCAGCGTAGAGGTAAGTTACTGTATCCATTGGAGCATCAATACCCAATGACAATGATAGGTTCCTTACCTCATCAAGTTTTTTAGTATTTTCATTTATTATTGGACTACTTTCATTAGTATATATTTTATCGTTTATATTTTTTTTTGAAACTTTTTTAAAATACAACTGCTATCACATCCCTATTAAAATTAACTATACAATAATATATTCAAAGACAGCCGTGCTTATCACCTTAGTTAGTCTTAATGAATCTTTTTTTATACTTAAAAAGATTTTGTCAATCAAAAACCATGAAAAGACAAATTTTGAGGAGGTTATCTTAGATAATAAGGTAGAGGACGTAGAAAGAATTTAAGAATAAATATAAATTTGAGGAGGAAACAATGAAAAAGCTAGTAATTATTATTTTTACCACATTGATTATTTTATCTTGTTTTATGTCTGTGAATGCAGTTGAGTTGCCTGAAGGTGTTCCAAGCACTCTTCCTGCACCGAAAATAAGCAACATGACTCTTATGAAAGATGATGAAGGGTTGCCGTATTTTCGTTTGGAGCTAATAGTTCCTGATTCAATGTTTCAACTTAACAGTGAAAATCCTACAGGAGGATATTTAGATGTTGAAATGAATGGTTCCATAGATGGTGAACCTGGCCGTGATGACGGTGGCGGATTTGATGTCTATGTTAATGAAGAAGCTATTGTACCAGGCAAACTAAATACCTACTATGTAGATAAG
>JAEZGU010000106.1 GCA_023416855.1 Bacillota bacterium | reverse complement strand
TAATAGAAGTGTGCAATAATGAAAACATTCCAATTTGGGAATATACCATAAGATCAGAAATGGAAAAATCTGATTTAAGCAGAGAAGAAGTTATTAATAAAATGAGAAATAACCTTCATGTAATGATATCTTCATCAAAAATTGCACAAGAAAAAGAAATTAAATCTGTTAGCGGTCTAATAGGAGGAGATGCATTTAAACTTCGTAAATATGCAGACAGCGGAAAAACCTTGACCGGTGATTTTATTGTAAGAGCAATGGCAAGTGCATTATCTTCATCAGAAGTGAATGCAGCCATGGGTAGAATAGTTGCAAGTCCTACAGCAGGCTCTTGTGGTATTTAGCCTGCAGTTATAATATCGGCAGCTGAAATGCTAAATAAGAAAGAAGAAGACATGATTAATGCATTATTTACAGCATCAGGAGTTGGAATTATAATTGCAAAGAATGCAACATTAGCAGGTGCCGAAGGAGGTTGTCAAGCTGAATGCGGTTCAGCAGCAGCAATGGGTTCAGCAGCAGTAGTGGAAATGATGGGAGGAAACCCTTCGCAAGCTTTAAATGCAGCAGCAATGGTATTGAAAAATATACTTGGATTAATATGCGATCCTGTAGCTGGTTTAGTAGAAGTACCATGCGCTAAAAGAAATTTTGCAGGGACAGTAAGTGCTCTTACAACTGCTGATGTTGCTATGGCAGGAGTTGAAAGTAAAATACCATTTGATGAAGTTGTATGGGCAATGAATAGGGTTGGTAAACAACTACCACCCGAATTAAGGGAAACGGCTCAAGGAGGAATTGCCGTAACACCTACCGGATTAAGATTGAAGAAAGAAATATTCAAGTGATATATAATAAAGTGTCTCATATACCTATGAGACACTTTATTATCATAATTTAAATGCTATGTCAAATGTGTTGGAATAGAAGAAGTACTATTATTTATTTCACTCATTTTTTTATTATATATGTTTTTTGCTATTTCTTCAGTCTGGTTTAATAGCCACATAAAAGCAGTTTTGCCTTCGGAATAATCTGCTTCAGCATACATATCAATTCTACCATCTTTTCGTAAATTTTCAACTTGCTTAAAATGTTCCTTGTTTTCACTAGGATAAATAGCGAATGTTCTTCCTCCATACTGTTTAATTACAGAAAATGCTGGAATATCACTTGGTCCGTCAGCTATATATATCATATTTTCGAATGGTATACGTCTGAAATTTTCATTAATTCTTGAGTTAACATCAATATGTAATTCTTTAATATTAGAACCTTTATTTATTTCGAAAATTGCTCTAGTTTTAGTAGTGTTATCAATTGTATATCCAATTTGACAAATTTCTTTTTCTTGAGTAATATTATTACAATTACTTTTTTGAGGTTGATATTTTTTTGCATCCTGACCATTGCATAATAATTCAGAAGGCATTACTGATTCAATAAATTCACATCCCCATATATCTTTAAAATATTTTATTATTGTTGATCCTCTTATAATTTGTGCCATACCAGTGCTTACAATGTAATGCTCCACAGTAATATTAAAAGTGTTAAAGTCCTTATTTTTATGTATATTATTATTTATTGCATCAAATATTTCAGGTATACCTTTGTAATACTTGAGTTTCTTTCCGTAATTAAGCAATAATTCATTATTAAGTCCTTTAAAAATACCTTGTTTTGTGCATGTAATAAAATGGTTTAAATATATAGTATCAGCATTTATTTTAATACCTTGTTTCTGATAATGTTCTTTTAATTTATTATTTTCACTCCAAAACGCTTTTGGGTCTATACCATAATCTTCAAAGATTGGTGTTTGCATATATTCACTAATCAGTGTTTTGTCAAAATCCCATATTACTGCGATTACATTTTGTTCCACTATAAACCTCCATAAATTCATATTATATTTTTTGAATATTACTAAGCCTATTGTACGAATTTCTTGAGCTCATAAACCTATATAAACATTTTTTTGATGCTAATAAAATAGTTAGATACATAATTTGACTGTTTTACATGTCGATTTTTAACTGTTTACAATATTGTTAAAATTACATCGCTTTGTATATTCTAATCTTATAAAAAAGTTATTATCTTCGTATGCATAGTTTATAAAAGAAATTATATACCAAAAAATTGGAAGTGTAAACATATTAAAATAATGCCTATAATTCATATTGTGCACTTATTACTTTATAAGTCAGCTATTAAATATCATTATGCAAAAAGTTCATCTGTAATAGTAATTAGTTTTTTTCGTTGTAAAAGACTGCTTTTAGATATATAATGTAGTTAGTATAGAGGTGGGAAATTATGCAAAGGGATATGGAACTTATTAGAAAAATACTTTTTGTCATTGAAGAAAAATATATTGATATATGGTTAAGTAGCGATGAAATTATTATTGAAGGTTATGATATGAAAACAATAGGTTATCACTGCTCAATATTATATGATGCTGGATTGGTAAACGATTACAAAGGGCAGTATGGAGATAATGAACTTCTATTTTTTGGTGTGGGTCGTTTAACATGGATTGGCCATGAATTGTTAGATAAAATTAGAAGTGATACTATTTGGGACAAGACAAAAGAAACCATAAAGACAAAAGGAAGTTCATGATTTTGTTGTTTCATTATTTGTATTAAATAAAGTTGTTACAAGTAAAAAAATAAAATATCATACAATGAAAGATATAAAAGAGTTAATGGATGGAAGATTTATTAGCAATAAAGAATATTATAATAACAATAATTGTATAACGTCATATTACAAATTTGTTAAAATTATTGTTGACTATTTTTACGAGTCATGTATATAATAATATTGAAGATCAAAAACAAAAGTTTTTATCGGGAAGATGCATTCGTGTATCATCTCGATTTTTTTATATAAAAATGATGTAACCATTAATAAAAGGTTACATCATTTATGCAAAAAGAGTCTACCTACATCAGCTATATTCGCTTGTGATATTAGTGAATTATATTAAAAATACCTTTTACTTGTTACATATTCCTCTATTAACCTTAAACCTTCTCCGAATCGTTGAAAGTGGACTATTTCTCTTTCTCTGAGCCACCTCAGAGTGTCTTTAACTAATGGATCATTAGTTAATATAATTAAACCTTCATATGTCGCTCTTGCTTTTTGTTCAGCAGCCATGTCATTGTACAAGTCGGCTATAGGATCTCCCTTTGCTTGAGTATATTTAGAATCCCAATGTTCACCTTCTGAATTGACTAAGAAAGGACAAGTTTCATGATCAGCATAATAGCCGCCTAAGCCAACAGATATTAACTCATCTCTCGTTGCACCCTTTATTAATTTTTTAAATAATGTAGCAACCATCTCCATATGTCCAAGCTCCTCCACACCTACATCTGTAAGCAGTGCTTTAGTTTGATTAAGGGGCATGCTGAACCTCTGAGTTAAGTAATTCATGCTTGCACTCATTTCTCCATCAGGCCCACCATATTGAGTTAAAACAGCTTTGGCCATTCTTACATCTTTGTTGGTTACTCTTACAGGATACTGTAACTTCTTTTCATATATAAACATATAATCATTCCTTTCTATAATTAATTGGCTAATCCCATGGCCATGGACCGTTCACATAGCGCCAAATATCATCTGTTTCAGTTCCCATTATTGACGTAATACCAAACTGAGTTTCATATAGATAAAGAAGCTGCCTAAGCTGCTCAGTAATTCTTTTATGTCGATATAGTGCGGCAGAGTCATTTGGATGAGTATCTAAGTAAAGAGCTATATCGTATGCTGCAAATTCTAATCCTTGTATATCTTGCAGCAAAAGCTGTTGTTCTTTAGAAATTTGTTTGTTAATCATCGTTTCACCCCTCTTCTCATATTTTCTGTATAGTGTAAAACTAATTCAGGAAACATTGTTCCATGTATAAAACCCTCGTAAACACTGTCAAAATATATTGGGTTTGTTTGATAAGGTACATAGCTATAGCCGGGAACAGGATTTTTTGGCATATAAGGCACCATTGGTATATAGTTGTCATTGTAATTTATAATCAATATTTTCATTCCTTTCTATTGAAAATTTCAAGACATATTATTACTTATTTTATTCATGCAAAAGTAATTAGTGACGAGATAAGTGGTATTAAAAAAGATTCTAAATATTTAGAATCTTTTAGTATAGTAAATTTTAATGCTCATATTGTAGCTTATAAAGTTTATAGTAAATACCTCGTTTTGACAGAAGTTCTTGATGAGTACCTTCTTCACGAATCTCACCCTTATGCATCACAATAATTTTATCAGAATTTTGTATGGTAGATAATCTGTGAGCTACTATTAATGTTGTTCTGTTTTTCATTATTTTCTTTAGGGCATCTTGTATCAGTACTTCTGTTTCTGTATCAATGTTTGCTGTAGCTTCATCTAATATTAAAACATTCGGTCTAAAAGCTAATGTTCTTGCAAATGAAATTAATTGCCTTTGTCCTGCTGAGAATGCCGCTCCATTTTCTATTACATGTTGATCATATTTATTTTCAAGCTTTGAAATAAACTTATCAGCATTAACGTATTTAGATGCTTCTATTATTTCTTCATCAGATATAGCATCATTTTTTAATCTAATATTACTTTTTATGTTTCCTGAAAATAAAAATACATCTTGAAGCATTTGTCCGATATTTTTTCTTAAACTACTTATTTTTATATCTTTTATATTAATTCCATCAATTATAATTTCACCCTTTTGTATATCATAATATCTACAAATTAAGTTTTGAATTGTAGTTTTTCCCGCTCCTGTTGCTCCTACAAAAGCAATGCTTTCTCCTGGATTTACTTTAAAAGAAACATCCTTTAATATCCATTCATCTTCTTTATACGCAAACCATACATTTTTAAATTCAATACTTCCTTTAAAGCTATCCATTTCAATTGGATTTTCAGATTCTTTTATTTCAGCGTATTCATCTAACAGATCAAATATTCTTTCAGATGCAGCAACCGCAGATTGAATAATATTTAGCTGTTCAGCTAATTCCTGTATTGGTTCAAAGAATTTACTTATATATCTTTGGAAAACAATTATGGTTCCTATTGAAATTACTCCTTCAAATACCATATTTCCTCCAAACCAAAGAAGTATTGATGTAGCAGTTATATTCATAAGAAAGTTTGTAGGATTATATATACTAAATGTAAATAGTTGTTTCATATGATCAATACGAAGATTTTCATTTTCATTCTTAAAACTATTGAACACCTCATTTTCAACAGCAAATATTTGAACTATTTTCATTCCCGAGATATGTTCTGAAATAAAAGCATTTAATCCGGAAATTTTACTTCTAATATCTCTATGAATTTTCATGGAAACACTTTGAAAAGTAAATGTAAATATCATAATAAATGGTATGACGGTAAAAGTATAAAGCGATAGTTTTAAATTGTATGAAATCATAGTAACAATTATACCTATAAGTACAAAGCTACTTT
>JAEZGU010000068.1 GCA_023416855.1 Bacillota bacterium | reverse complement strand
TTAGTGTATCTAACACAGTCTTAGCTCCTGCAGATATACCACAGGTTGCCATACCAACAACGATTCTAATTTCATTATCTTTTTTATTACTATCTAAATTTTTTGCAAATTCATCTCTCAAATTTTTTAGTTCATTTAATGTATTCAAGCTGCACCTCCTATATTTTATATTTAGCTATAATTTCAGGTACTTTCTTGGGATCAACTTTTCCATAAACATCTTCGTCTATAACCATAACAGGTGCTAATCCACAGCATCCTAGACATCTTGTTGCTTCAAGAGTAAATAATTTATCTTCAGTGGTTTGTCCTACCTTAACATTTAACTCATCAGCAAGTTTGTCTATTATTTCCTGAGATCCTTTTACATAGCAGGCAGTTCCTAAGCATACTCCAATTTTATGTTTGCCTTTTTCTTCAATTGTAAATTGAGTATAGAAAGTAACAACACCATATATATCAGCTAAAGGTATATTTGTTTCATCAGAAATAAATTGTTGCACCTCCAATGGTAAATATCCAAATATATCTTGGGCCTTCTGCAAGGTTTGCATTAAAATACCTTGTACATCCTTTACAGAATCGATGTACTCCTTCAACTCTGCAAATTCTTTTTGCTTTAATTGCATATAATTATTTTGCAATATAGGTCCCTCCTCTAAATTTTATGACACAACAATTATATCTTCTGAGTATTTAAAAGTCAATGAATAACAAATTAACAAAGATAACAAAATGTACTTAAATAAAACAAAAATGTCATCCTAACTTAGTAAAGAAGTACTTCACAACATCAGAATGACATTATCTTAAACCAATTAAATTATATTAAAAATTATTGTAAAATGTTTTATATGCTTTATATGTCATATAAAGATCTGTTTTTGATATTATTTCATATGGTGCGTGCATACTCAATACCGGAACCCCAAGATCTACAACATCCATGTTAAAGTTGGCCATTATATACGCAATTGTTCCGCCACCGCCTTGGTCTACTTTTCCTAATTCGGCAGGTTGCCACACTACGTTGTTTTCATTAAATAATTTTCTAAGTTTTCCTATATATTCTGCATTTGCATCATTAGCTCCTGATTTACCCCTGCTGCCTGTATATTTTACCATCGCAACACCCTTGCCCATTATAGGAGAGTTTTGAATTTCAGAAACCTGTGGATATGTTGGGTCCACCCCTGCTGCTACGTCTGATGAAAGCATACTACTATTAGACAATGCCCTCTTTAACATTAATTCGCAATAATTTCCTTCGCTCTGCAATGATATTAATTCAGCTACTATATTGTTAAAGAACATGGAGTGCATACCTGTATTACCAACACTTCCTATTTCTTCTTTATCTACAAACAATGCAATTGCAGTTTTGTCAGGATTTTCAACTTCTAAAATTGCTTTTAATGATGTATACGCACAAACTCTATCATCATGCCCATAAGCTGCTATCATACCTCTGTCTAATCCAACGTCTCTCGCTTTTCCTGCAGGTACAATTTCAAGCTCAGCAGTTTGGAAATCTTCTTCAATCATTCCATATTTCTCATTAAGAATTTTAAGTACATTATACTTGAATTTCTTATCTTTACCATCCACATCATCACTTTCAGCGCAATCAGCCGGCAATGAACCAATTATAACATTTAATCCTTCTCCTTCTATAGCTTCTGAAAGTTTTTTATCATTTTGATCTTTTGCTAAATGTGGAAGCAAGTCAGTTATATAAAATATTGGGTCATTTTCATCATCACCAATAGCTATATTTACTACTTCTCCATTTGCTTTAACTACTGTACCATATAAAGCAAGTGGAATAGTAACCCATTGATATTTTCTTATACCACCATAATAATGTGTTTTTAGTAATGCAAGTCCATGATCTTCATACAATGGATTTTGTTTCAAATCTATACGAGGTGCATCAACGTGACTTCCTACTATGTTCATTCCATTTTCAAGCTTTTCTTTTCCTATAACGACTAAGACTGCATTTTTTTCTTTATTAATATAATAAAGTTTATCATTAGGTTTTACTTCTTTAATATTTTCAATATTAATAAATCCATTTGCTTCAGCTCTTCTAATAATTTCTTTTATAGATAATCTTTCAGTTTTTGATGCATCCATAAAGTTTCTATAATCATTGCCTATAGCAAAAATATCCTTTTTTTCATCATTATTTAAGTTTTCCCATATAAAATGTTTCTTATAAAAAAGTTTATTTTCCATACATACTCCTATTCTAATTCTTTAATTCCAAAGAGGTTAAATACATTTGTTTATCTTTTTCAATGCAATTTATATTATAATTTCTAATCATATTAAATTCTCCATCATAACCGTTCATTTTCCAGTTCAAATCAGCATTAATATTAATACCGTTTTCAGTACGTTCCAAACTATGTATTTTATCAACTTTCACATTCATTGCAAGTTCAAAGTCTGTTGGATTATCAGCTATTTTTTTCAGTATATCAAGATCATTACAAAGAAGCTTATCAGCTTCAATATTTATTAATTTATCATTTAATAAATTCATATCCTTTATTCCATAAAGAAATTCATTCATTATTTCAATACGCTGGTTTAATAAATATTCTATACTATTAATTTCATTGTGGTATTCCAGCCCACCGATGGAAATATAACTAAAAAGCATAGTAAAAATCATCAAATATATAAATCTCTTTTTCATTGGTAATCCCCCTACAATATAATTAGCATTATATATTATAGAGGGATTATATAGCTTATGTTAGCACTATTTGTCACTTAAATATTTAAATTTTCCTATCTATTTCAACAAATAACGTCACACTTAAACTGATCATTTTATTAATTTATACTATAGACTTAACGCTTTTTCTCTTTTCTATAGTAAATGGAAGCTCCATCAAACCTTGTTGAGTTTTGTCGCCTTTTATCATTTTAATAAGCATCCTCATGCCTACAGCTCCAACATCATAATACGGTTCGCCTATTGTTGTAAGCTCAGGTCTTACAAATTTACCTTCTCTTATATTCCCGAAACCTACTACAGAAACATCATATGGAACCATTATACCGTTATCTATGAAGCTGTCCATAATTCCGATTGCAATTTCATCGTTACTGCATACTACTGCAGTAAAATCTTTTGCATTATTTACAAGAGTTTTTCCAAGCTCATATGCCTTAGCGTGCTTATTTCCTCCAACAACATATATGTTAGAATATCCTAAATCACTTTCCTCTACTGCTCTTAGATAGCCAGTTATTTTATCGTTTTCTACAGTTGATCTGTCTTCAAAATCTGAAACGTAAACAATTCTTTTATGACCTTCCTTAATCAAATAATTAGTCATTTCAAATATGGCTGCATTGCAATCAATTGAAATATGGTTCATGTCTTCACGTATATCCCTTGTAAAATAAATGCAAGGTTTATTAAATCCTTTAGCAATCTCAATTATTTCGTCATCGAATTTATTTCCTACAAGGAATAATCCTTCTGCTTGCTTTCTGTCAAGAAGTTGTAAGTACTTTTCCTGAGTTTCCTTGCTTGAATAACTGCTGCATAGAAGAATGTCATAGCCGTACATTTTACGTATTTCTTCGATTCCTCTTACTATATCAGCAACATAACTTTGTGCAAGATTGTTTACGATTACACCAATCAAATATG
>JAEZGU010000027.1 GCA_023416855.1 Bacillota bacterium | reverse complement strand
CCAATCTAAAAACTGCATAGTTCTATAATCTTTTATTTGGTATGCTTCATCATATATATTGTTTATTGAAGCAGTTACAAACTGCTCATGATTTAATGCTTCGGATAGTGGAACATCAAATCCATTATAGTTTATGTCAGGTGCTTTAATTTCACCAAGAGTAACTTTTTCTGAGTTGTTTAGAAGGTATTGTATGAAAAGCATAGCATGATCTCTTTCTTCTTGAGCTTGAACCTTGAACCAATTTCCAAAGCCATCTAAACCGTCTTCGATATAATAATTTGACATATCTAAATATAAATATGCTGAATAAAATTCTTTATTTATTTGTTCATTTAATAATTGGGATATTTTTTCTTTTAACATATTCTTTCTCCTTGAATGATATATATTATTAATACCCTTTATTAACAAATTCAAACATTTAAAAAAATTTTTTCACTTCTTTGAAAATCACTCATAAACTATATGGAGGTGATGGCTATGAAATAAGATGACAAAGTATCAGTAATTGGAATCCACCAAGGTAGGTTAATGCTATTTATAATAGAATTATTGGGTGAAGATTATATTTGTAAAAAAGCTATAAATTTAGGAAAAGAAGACAAGTTAGCTATACATAGCATAAAGAATGACCATAATTCAGTATATTTAGCTGATTCATACAACAACAAAATATATAAATATGATTATATTATTAATGAATTGTATGAAGAAACCGTAGGCAGAGATCCGAGACATATGTGCATTGCAGATGACAATTTGTATGTTGCTAATTTTGAATCAGACAACATATCAGTAATTGATATGTCTAATTTTAGTCTCACAGAATCAATTCCAGCTGGAATAAAGCCTCATGATGTTTTATATTACAAAAATAATGAAAAGCTTTATACATGTTGTTACGAGGAAAATGAAATAATAGAATATTCAGAAGAACATGAAGAAAAAAGACGTTTTAACACAGATGGAAAGCCCATGCACATGTTTATAGCAAATGGAAGTATTATTTTAATGACTTACTTAGCAAACGGCAATGTTCATACGAAAATTAATTTTATAAGTATTTATGATGGTAAAATAGAAAAGGTTTTAGAAATAGAAGGCTTAGCCTCGGATTTTGATATAGATTATAAAAGAAATTTACTTTATGTAATAAATATAGAGGACAAAAAGCTCTATATAATAGATACAACAAAAAAAGAAACAGTAAAAACTGTTTACTTGGGAGGATATCCTGAAAGTCTCACTGTTGGCGAAAAATTCGTATATATAACCAATTCTAAAAAGAATCTAATAACTGCAGTTGACTGTGACAATTTAATTATAGACCGATTAATAAATTTGAATTTTACACCAAGCTGCATCAAGATAATTACTGATTATCAGATGTAAGAGTTTTTATAATACTTGCAAATATTTCTTCTGGATTAGAGTCCCATTTTTTGCAAATTCGCTTTGCAAGTTCTTCATCTGGTACATTAATGCTTAAACTAAAAATTGTAGATTCATTTTCCATTACTTGTAGGGAAACAATAAATTCATCTTCTTGCTTTTTATAATAATGCCCCAATAATTCTCTATGCTTTTTAATTTCCATCTTTAAAATGGAAAAGTTTTGTTCAACTTGCTTTATAAAATAATCTGGAAGCTTATCGCCAAACATATCTAAAACAGATATTCCTTCTTCAGATATTGAAAAATATTCATTGCTATTTTTCGTTTTTTGCACAACAAAATTTGAATCACATAAATCCACTAAAAGTTGCTGTAAAGTGAAATAATCCATGATGCCGTTGTCTAATATGAAATTAGTTATTTCCATATTAGTTAATGGCATGTTTATGTATTTTAAAATATATAATAGCTTTAATTTATCCTGGGCAATTTTATTTCCGCTCAAGTTAACCTCCGTATATAAATATATATATATTATATCAAATTTAAAACTAATAACAACAATATTATGAAAATTCTGTATATGGACATTTATTGTCTGATAATATACAATATTAACAAGAACATTTAAGGGGACAGATATGAAAAAAAAGCATTTAATAGTTTTCGCAGTATTATTGGTAGTAATATTATTATCAGGCTGCAACACAAAGGGACAAGCTCCAGTAAATCAAGCACCTGATGAAAATGAGTTGCCAGATGAACAAATAGAAGAAAAACCAGAAGAACAACCGGAAGAACCTTCGGTTGTGGACCCAATTGAAGAAATTGATTTATCCCAAAATCCAAATGAACTGGGAGAAATAATGATACTTATGTATCATGGAATTGATGATGAGGAATTAACTTGGCAGAGGACACCTGAAAATTTCCGCAGGGATTTACAATACATGTATGATAACAAGTATCAAATGATAAGCTTAAATGACTATGCTAAGGGAGAAATAAAAACCAAGGCTGGTTATACTCCAATAATTTTAACATTTGATGATGGAAGACAAAACAATTTTAATTATATAGAGCAAAATGGCCAGCTTGTAATAGATCCAGACTGTGCTGTTGGAATATTGGAAGAATTTAGAGGGAAATATCCGGATTTCGATATTACAGCCAGCTTCTTTTTAGGCACTAATCCTTTTGGTCAGCCAGAATATTTTGAGCAAAAATTGAATTGGCTTGTGGAAAATGGATATGACATAGGTAATCACACCTACAGCCATAATGAAATAGCAAATTTAAACAGCGAAGAAATACAATCAGAAATAGGTTCTGTAAATAATATAATTAAAAAATATTTGCCGGAATATGAAATAGAAACATTAGCCCTTCCTCATGGCAGCAATCCAAAGGAAGAATTTAAAAATAGTGTGCTGGAGGGTGAATACGGAGGCAACAAATATAAAACAATAGCTATCCTGGATGTAGGCTGGAGACCTGCATATTCACCATTTGATACCTTGACTGATTTTACTAAGCTTTACAGAGTAACAGCAAGTGAAATAAACGTAGATAACTGCGGTATTTATGATTATTTTAAATCATTCGAAAAAGGTTCTAGAGAAAGATTTATAAGTGATGGAAATCCTGATGTTGTTACTATTCCAAAAAGACATGAACAGTATCTTAATATGGATATAGTCGGAGATAGAATTGTAAATATATATGAATAATTTTAAGAGGCTGTTGTATTTAGCAACAACCTCTTTTAAAATTTTAATGGTTAAATTTAATAGACTATATTATAATTATTGTTGTTAGTATAAATGAAAAGTTTGCAAAACTAAATTAAATATAGGAGGAGCATTAAATGCAAAATCAAAAAATAGTTTTAA
>JAEZGU010000290.1 GCA_023416855.1 Bacillota bacterium | reverse complement strand
CTCTTTCGCTTTTTGCATAACAAACATCATAAATATTAAAACTAAGCGATTTTGTAAGATTATTAAACCCATACAATGCCAGCTTTTTTTCCAACCCTAACACCACTACCTTTCTTTTTCTATTTTGTTTAAAACATTATAAACTATACCTACTTTTATATCAAGGTATAATTAATGTTGATATAAGCTTAATTAATTGGTATGATTAAAATAAAACAATTTAGGGGGAAGTATGAAATCCTGTAACCATTGCAACCACGAAGAGCATTATTGTATTGATAACATACCTATTTTTCGAGACTTATCGATGGATGAAAAGATAGTTATAATGGATTCATCAAATCATAGAAAATTTAAAAAAGGAGAAATAATATTTACTCCAGGTGATTCTTTTGATGATTTGTTTGTTGTTAACAAGGGTATGGTAAAAGTATCAAAAGTTTCAAGCTTAGGTAAAGAGCAAATTTTGAGAATTCTTAAACCAGGAGACTTCATGGGTGAGTTGTCACTTTTTAGTAAATCTATATTGAACAATACTGCAGAAGCATTAGAACAAACAGAAATTTGCATAATACAAGGAGATAAAATTAGAAATCTTTTAATTCAAAAACCGGAAATGTCAATTAAATTTCTTCAAAAGTACACAGAAAGAATAGAAGAAACTGAAGAATTAATTGAACAGATAGGTCTTAGGGATGTAGAACAAAGAATTGCTAATTATTTGTTAATTGAAATTGAAAACAATCAAATTGTTAACAATAAAGGTAAATATGAAATAAACCTACCCGTTAGCAAAGGTGATTTGGCAGCTCTTATCGGCACTACACAAGAAACACTAAGCCGCAAGCTCTCACTTTTTCAAGATAACGGTTGGATAAATCTTAAAGGTCAAAGAATAATTGAAGTAATCGATATAGAAAGTTTAGAGGATATCAGATGATATCCTCTAAACTTTTATCTTCGTCCAGCTACCCCTTAAAAATCTCATATAATTTATTAATAACCTTAATATCTGATCCGTAGCAAAAGCAAACCAAGCACCTAATAATCCAAATCCTAATGGATAACAAAATAACCAAGTTGCACCAGGCCTTACTAAACCAATACTTAAAAATGATGTTGATGCAACGAACTTCGTATCACCTGCACCTCTAAGAGTTCCACCAATAACAACATTAGAGGTTTGAATTGGTGCTGTTGCTGCAATTGTAAGCATGATTGTTGCTCCTGCAGAAATTACAGCTTTGTCATTTGTATAAAGAGACACGAGGAATGATCCACCAATTAAAAATATAAACACAAATATTATTCCAACCGTAAGTGCAATTCTTTGGAGTGATTTACCATATATGGTTGCTAAATCAGATCTCTTTGCACCCAAATTTTGGCCTACCAATGCTGAAGCTGCAATTCCTAAACCATCCCCAAAAGCAAATGATATACTCATAATATTCATGCAAATTTGATGAGTAGCATAGCTTACAGTTCCTAAGCCTGCTACTAATTTATTTGTTGTAAAAAATCCTACTCGCATGAATACCTGCTCAACAAATGCACTCCCACTTATGTTTAAAATACTTGTTATTATTTCTTTTTCTAATTTCCAAGATTGATTTTTACTAATCTCTAAAAATTCATGAGCAAATGTAACAGATTTTAATGAAAGCATGAACCCCACAGTATTACCGATGGCAGTAGCTATAGCAGCACCTGTAACCCCAAGTGCCGGAAATCCAAAATATCCCTTTATAAGCAAGAAATTAAAAAATAAGTTAACTAAATTTGCTGCTATATTTGTTTTCATTGATATTTTGGTGTTACCTGCTCCTCTTTGCGCAGCATTTATAGTCAAGCTTAAAGAAGTGAAAAAATTACCAACACAAATTATTCTAAAATAAATCACTGCAGTTTCTACTACATCTTTTTGAGCACCGGCAAATAAAATCAGGGGTCTTGCATAAATAATTCCTAATACTGATAAAATTAATGATAAAATAGTGCATATAACCAATGATTGCCTTAATGATTTATTGGCATCTTCTCTGTTGTTTTCACCTTTTCTTCTTGCTACAACGGCGGTAACCCCTATATTCAAAGAGAATATAACTGCTAAAAGTATCATCCTTGGTTGTGTTGTAATACCAACTGCTGAAATAGCAGCTGCACCAAGTGAGCCAACCATAATTAAATCTGCAGATGATATAAGCTGAACTAAGACTGCTTCTATAGCTGAAGGCCATGCCACTTCTATAGCAGTTTTATAAACTTCTTTATCTGAAGGAATATCCCCAACAATTTGATCCTGATTGACCATATATTGGTTGGAATAAATACGCCTGAAAAATTTTGTCATTTTTTTCTCCTTTATAAATCCACAGCTATATGTTACATCTTTTATTATAATATTTCAATCCCTAAAGGTTAAAACACAAAAAGACTGCTTAGTGTTGAAACTAAGCAGTCTGATATATATTTATTTAACTAAACTCTTACCAAATTCTCTGCATCTGTTTAATGCTTCCTCATCCGGATTCCACATTTCTTTTATTCCTTCTGAAACAACTTCAAATTTAGATTCCTTTAATTCTTCTGTTATTATTTTTATAGCTTCACCACTCCAGCCGTAGCTTCCAAAGGCTGCAGCCGTTTTGTCAACAAATTTCAGTCCTTTTATCATTTCTAACAAAGCAGCAACTGATGATAAAATTCCATTGTTGATTGTTGATGAGCCAACAAGTATCATCTTTGATTTAAATACTTCTGTTATAATATCATTTTTATCTCTTTTAGCACTATTAAATAATTTTATAGTTACATCTTTATCTACACTTTTAATGCCTTCAGCAATTGCTTCTGCCATTCTTCTTGTTCCATTCCACATAGTATCATATATAAGTGTTATTTGATTTTCCTTGTAATCCTTAGCCCATTCAACATATTTAGTAATAATTTGCAATGGATTGTCTCTCCATATAATTCCATGACTTGGGCAAATCATACTAATTGGTATGTTCAATGCAACAACTTCATCAATTTTGCTCACAACAAATTTACTAAAAGGTGTAAGTATGTTTGCATAATATTTAATAGCTTCATTAAATAATTCATCTTGGTCTACCTTATCATTATACATCAACTCAGATGCATAATGCTGGCCAAAAGCGTCGTTACTAAAAAGTATGTTTTCTCCTGCCATATATGTCATCATTGAATCCGGCCAATGCAGCATTCTTGCTTCTACAAAGACTAATTTATTCTTACCTATATCAAGTGTATCTCCTGTTTTTACCTCTACAAAATTCCAATCCTGATGGTAATGGCCTTTTATTATTTTAGCTCCATTTTTAGTACAATAAATAGGAGTGTTAGGTATTTCCTTCATCAACTCAACCAATGAGCCTGAATGATCTACCTCATTATGATTCATGATTATGTAATCAATTTTATTTAGGTCTATTTCCTTTTTAAGATTAGTAACAAATTCTTTTGAAAATGGCTGCCAAACAGTATCAATTAAAACAGTTTTTTCGTCTCTTATTAAATATGAATTGTAGGAAGAACCCTTGTGAGTTGAATATTCTTCTCCATGAAATTTATTAAGTTCCCAATCAATTTTTCCTACCCAACTAACTGTATCAGTTATTTTAAACATATTTACTACCTCCTAATCTTTGGTTATTATATTATATATTATTATAATGTCCTACTCAACATTATTCTCCATTATAGGTATTTTTTCTCCAAATTCTCTAAAACATCTATATAATATTTTTGTGTTCCTTTTTTCTCTGCTTCTGTTTCAAATTCTTCTGTTTTTTTATTTATTTCATCAATAACTTCTATAGGAAGCTTTGATTCTCCAAAGCTGTAAACAGCATCATTTTCCTTTGCAATGTGCCTTTTCAAAAGATGTGTATATCCGATTGCATTGCTAATAACATCAAGCTTGCTTTCTTCATCTCCTTGTTTAACTCTCTCTAAAGCATCCCTTAAATCACTCATAAACAATCTTCCTAAATCATGCTCTACAAGCATACCATGAGTAATTAAATTTTCACCTAATTTACCTAATTTGGTTTGCATTTCTTTGAACAAAAATTTTTCTTCCTTACCGTGATGATGATCATCAGCATAATTTTTAATAAAATCCGCCATATTATAAAAATCATCGTAATTTATTTCTTCGCCCTTCATCACCTTAAAGCATGCTTTTCTAACTACATTTAGCATTCTAAGTATATACTCATGTTCCATTATCATTACTTGTACACTGTTCATAAC
>JAEZGU010000251.1 GCA_023416855.1 Bacillota bacterium | reverse complement strand
ACATTATTCTTCCATCTCATCCATCTTTGATTAAAGCTCAGGATGCTAATTTAGAAAACATGAGAAAATCATTAATTAAAAATGCTGTAGCAAATTACAATGTAACACCAAATGATGCTGATATAGAATTCTTGGCAGAAGAAACAAATACAAATGTTGAATTTGTAAAAAATGTATTAAAATCACTATAACTAATTAAATACAGGAGGATTATATAAATGAAAAGAGCTGATGATTTTTAGCAAAGAAGAGCTCACTTAGCAAATCTTACAGATGAAGAATTGTATGAAAGATTTTGGAGCTTAGCAGAACAAATAGTTGACACCCTATTAGAATTAGGTAAAAAGAATACAACTCCATCTGTTGAAAGAAGTATCCTTTTAAGAATGGGATTCTCAAGTCTTGAAGTTAAACCTATCGTTGAAGGTGTAATGAATAAAGGTTTAATGGGTAAAGGTGCAGGAAATGTTGTATGGAGATTATCTAAAAAATTAGGCTGTTCAGTAAGAGCAGCTGGACTTGAACTTGCAAATGGAAGACATTGGGAAGATGTTGACACATTATTTTAAGGAGGGTATGTAGATGAAGCTTGATCCAAATAAGAAGATAGATATAAAAGAGTTATTAAAAGATTTAGATAAATACGAACCAAGAAGAAGAGGCTGGCATTGGAGAGATGAAAGAAATCAAACTCACACTGTTGGCGACTTCGAATATAAAGAAGCATCAAAGCCATTAACAAATTCTGTTCCATTACCGGGAAGTAGAGGATTTGGATACATAGACCCTCAGCCGGACTGCGTAATCACAACAGAAATTGCTTCTGGTAGATTTGAAGATGATATAAGAAGAATGCGTATGGCTGCATGGCATGGAGCAGACCATATAATGGTTATAAGAACAGCCGGTCAGTCACATATAGATTCACTATTAGAAGGTACAAACCAAGGTATTGGTGGTATCATGGTTACAAGAAAGCAAGTAAGAGCATCAAGAAAAGCTTGTGATATGATTGAAGATGAAGTTGGTCGTCCAATTAATTTCCACTCATATATTTCCGGAGTTGCCGGTCCTGATATAGCTGTTATGTTTGCTGAAGAAGGTGTTAACGGAGCTCACCAAGATCCTCAATACAATGTATTGTACAGAAATGTTAACATGGTTAGAAGCTTTGTTGATGCATGTGAAGCTAAAAAAGTAATGGCTTGGGCAGGTATGCTACAAATAGACGGGGCTCACAATGCTAATGCTACAGCTATGAAAGCATGGAAGGTAATGCCTGAATTAATGGTTCAGCATGCTATTAACTCTATGTTCTCAAGAAAAGTAGGAATTAAACCTGAAAATATAGCATTATCAACTGTACCACCTACTGCACCACCGGCACCATGTATGAGATTAGACTTGCCTTATGCAGTAGCTCTTCGTGATTTATTCAGAGAGTACAAAATGAGAGCACAACAAAATACTAAATATATGGAATCAGATACTCGTGAAGCAGCTGTTACTCACACAATGAATATGATGATTTCAAGATTAACAAGTGCTGATATTCAATCAACTATAACTCCTGATGAAGGAAGAAATGTGCCTTGGCATTATAACAACATAGCAGGTATAATGACTGCTAAACAATCTTTAACAGGTATGGATGGCTTAAGAGAAATGGTTAAGCTTGACAGAGAAGGTCCTTTAGGTAAGGAAGTTAGAGAGCTTAAGGAAAGAGCAATATTGTTTATGGAAGAAATGCTTGAAGTAGGCGGATTCTTTAAAGCTGTAGAACAAGGCTTCTTCGTAGACAGTGGTAAATATCCTGAAAGAAACGGAGACGGTATTGCAAGAGAAATCGAAGGCGGTATCGGATATGGATTTATTTACGAAAGAGATGAAGATTACTTTGCTCCTGTATCAGTTCACTATGGATACAACAATATCCCTGCAGAATTTGAAAAAGCAAGTGATGCAATAGGTGGAGATACATTTGAAGATCGTTCAAAAATCCAATATGTTGATGAATTAGACGAAAACGATAATGTTAACGTAAGATTAGAAGAAACTAAAAAATACTATGACACTAACCTTGTTAAACCTGAGGTTGAGTGGAGAGCTGACGGAACAGTATTATTATCAATTTTCTTACCATTAGATGAAAGAACTGCAGAATTTGCTGCTATAAAATGTGGTGAAAAAATGGGACTTGAAGATGTAACTGTTGTTCACAAACAATGTATGCACCCATCTGAAGGTACTTATTGCGAAATAAAGGGAAGAGTTAACTTTGATATAGATGTTAATGAATTAGTAATCCCAGAGAAAATTGAAGTATTGTCAGAAGCGGAAATAAGAGAAGATATCCAAAATAAACCTATGTTTGTTGTAGCTGCAACTGTTGGCGAAGACGAACATTCAGTTGGATTAAAAGAAACTTTAGATATTAAGCATGGTGGTATTGAAGGCTTTGGTATTAAATACGAATATCTTGGAACTTCTTGCCCAGTTGAAAAGTTAGTAGATGCAGCTATTGAAACAAATGCAGATGCAATTTTAGTTAGTACAATCATAACTCATGATGATGTACACGTTAAAAACATGAAGAAAATACATGATTTATGTGTAGAAAAGGGTATCAGAGACAAGATTATGATAATTTGCGGTGGTACTCAAGTTACTAATGAAATTGCTATCGAAGCAGGTCTTGATGCCGGATTTGGTAGAGGTTCACACGGTATTGATGCTGCAAGTTTCTTAGTAAAAAGAAGAAGGGAATTAAATAAATAATGAAAATAAATGTATTGGTAGCTGAAATTGGCAGCACCACTACAGTAGTAAATGCCTTTAATGGCATTGGAACCCCCAGTCCTACATTTGTAGGACAGGGGCAAGCTCCTACGTCTGTGATTCAAGGTGATGTTACTGTTGGACTCAATGGAGCCATAGACGACTTGAAGAAGAATTTGCATACAGATGAATTAACATGGGATGATATGTTGGCTACAAGTAGTGCTGCAGGCGGTCTAAAAATGACCGTTCATGGTCTTGTTTATGATATGACTGTAAGAGCAGCGAAAGAAGCTGCTTTAGGAGCCGGCGGTATAATTAAAATGATTACCTCCGGTAAAATGAGAAGAACGGATTTAAAAAAAATTCAGGAGATTATGCCAAATATAATCCTTGTTGCAGGTGGTGTGGATTACGGTGAAAGAGAAACTGCACTTCATAATTTAGAAATGATTCTTTCAATGGGATTAAATATACCTATTATATATGCTGGTAATATTGAAAATCAGGAAGAAGTAAAACTAATGTGTGAAGAAGCAGGTAATCAAGTGTACATTGTAGAAAATGTATATCCTAAAATCGACACTTTGGTTGTTGAACCAACACGTAAAATCATACAGGATGCTTTTGAAGAGCATATAGTTCATGCTGAAGGTATGTCAAAAGTTAGAGAACTTGTAAAAGGGCCTATAATCCCTACACCGGGAGCAGTTATGGAAGCAGCAAAAGTGCTTAAGGAAGATTTAGGTGACTTGATTGTGTTTGACGTTGGTGGAGCAACTACAGATGTTCATTCTGTAACCCAGGGTTCGGAAGAAATAAATTTAATTCTCTTAAGCCCTGAACCTGAAGCAAAAAGGACTGTTGAAGGAGACCTTGGTGTATATGTCAATGTAAACCATGTGGTTGAAAAAATAGGATTTGATAATTTAAAGAAGGAATTCCCAGACACTGATGAAATTCTTGCAAATTACAAACCTATACCTGAAACAGAAAGGGAAAAACAATTTGTAGAACGAATCACTACAGAAGCTGTATTAACATCATTGGAAAGACATGCAGGCCATTTGAGATATTTTTATACTGCTTCAGGCAAAAAAACTGTTGCAGAAGGAAAGGATTTAACAGCTGTTAAGTATATAATCGGTACAGGTGGAGCTTTAACAAGACTACCTAACAAAAAGAAGATTTTAGAAAAGGTTAAAACTTACGGCAAGGAACAGGAATTATATCCGTCCGAAGTTGCAAATGTCTTGATAGATGAAGATTATATATTATCTTCCTTGGGAGTTTTGTCAAAAAGCTATCCTGAAGATGCTTTGTTGTTAATGAAAAAAAGCTTAAGAATAGGAGAATAAAATGTATCCTAAATTAGTTATTGATTTAAATAAGGTTAAAAACAATCTTAATAAAACAATTGAAATGGTAAAAGGCTCAGGATGCTCTTTAATGATAGTTACAAAGGGTTACTGTGCAGATATGGAAATATTTAAACTGCTTGAAGACAGTGAAATTGACTATCTCGCAGATTCAAGAATACAAAACCTGAAAAAATATGAGGGAACAACAAAGGAAAGAGTTCTTTTGCGCTTACCTATGATGTCTGAAGCTGAGGAAGTAGTTAGATACTCAGATATATCACTAAACTCAGAAATGGAAACAATCAAAAAATTAAACGAAGCGGCTTTACGTTTAAACAAGAAGCATAAAATACTTCTTATGATTGATTTAGGCGACTTAAGAGAAGGTATTTTCTTTGAAAACGAAGATGAAATATACCATTCAGTTGAACAAATTCTAACCATGAAAAATATTGAACTTTTCGGTTTAGGTGTTAACCTTACTTGTTATGGAGCAGTAATACCTAAAAAAGAAAATCTTTCAATACTTGTTGAAATTGCAAACAAAATCGAAAAGAAGTTCAATATTAAGCTACAAATGATATCAGGCGGTAACTCAAGCTCAGTTTATTTGATAGGTAAAAATGAACTTCCTAAAGGAATTAGCAACCTAAGAGTTGGAGAAGCTTTTCTTTTGGGAGGCGAAACAGCTTACGGTCAAATGCTTGATGGATTCTATGATGATGCTTTCACATTGGAAGCAGAAATAATAGAATTAAAAGAAAAACAAACAGTTCCGGTTGGAGAAACAGGAGTAGATGCTTTTGGAAACAAACCGGTTTATGAAGATTTAGGTGTAATAAAGAGAGCCATAATAGCAGTAGGAAGACAGGACGTTGATCCTGATAACCTGCATCCTATAGACTCTCAAATATCAATTTTAGGCGCAAGCTCAGACCACTTAATTTTAAATGTTAACAATACCGACTATAATTATAAAGTAGGAGATACTGTTAAGTTTAAATTAGCTTATTCAAGTTTGCTAAGGGCTACAACAAGCGCATATGTTGAGAAGGATTATGTGTTAATAGCTGAAAAAGCTTTAGTATAGGCTGTTGAAAGAGCCTGCCTGCATCGTTGCAGTTCATCCGGTCAATCCTCACGTATTTCTGAATACGCTGCGGTTGCCCGTTCTCCTGCGCCTTGCAGGACAAACTTTTCAACATCCTATATATATATTAAATAAAAGTCATCCCTTAGGGATGACTTTTATTGTCTTACTTCTTCTATTGACTTAACAATGCTGTGTGTAATTGGTTTCCATTCTATTTTCTTAAACAATGCTACAATTGAAATTGGAATGTAAGTAAATATAAATATTGGGAATGTAAACAGGTATTTAATTCTTTTCCAAGGAGTAGAATTTATTTGTTTCCATTCTGTAATTGTTGTTATTAAACCTATTACAAATAATACTGAATATGAATTAATAAAGGACATCATCAAAGCTAAGGATGTTTCTCTAATTATTTCTGGATGAATTTCAAAATTTATTAAACCTATAATTAAAAATATTGTATTTATTCCTACACTTAAAAGTGATAAAAACAATGCCGGTGAAATTGTAACCAACATATCATAACAATAAAAACTTCCTTTAAAAGTACACTTTATTAAATCTTTGCCATACTTGCCAAACACTTGATAAAAACCCTTAGCCCAACGCAATCTTTGATGCCATGATTGCTCAAATAAGTATGGTTGTTCATCATATAGTACAGCAGTGCCGCAATAACCGATTTTCTCACCTTGAAGTGCATTATCAACTGAAAATTCAATATCTTCCGTTAGCAAATGATGCTTCCATCCATTGTTTTTCCTTATAATTTCATCGCTAACCATAAAACCGGTACCTGAAATTGCACATCCAGTATTTAAAATCATTCTTGAGTTATTTAAATATTTAGCTTCTCTTAAAAACCATAACGAATAACCTGCTGAAATCCAATTAGTATCATAGTTTTTAGAATTTCTGTAGCTTGTAATTATTTTATAGCCATTATCAAACACTTTGTTCATTTCAGCTATGTAGTTTTCATCCAATAAATTATCTGCATCAAATATAAAGTAACCCTCGTATTTTTCTTTGCCGTTAATAATAGCTTTAAAAGCATAATCCAAGGCATAACCCTTTCCTACATACTGTCTGTTAAACCTTTCAAAAACATAGGCTCCTGATTCTCTTGCTACATCTGCAGTATTATCCGTGCAATTGTCTGCAACCACATAAATATCTACTAATTCTGTTGGATATTTCTGTTTTTTTATACTGCTTATTAATTGACTGATTACAGCACTTTCATTTCTTGCAGCTATAACAACTGCATATCTATGATTTACCTTAGCGGTGAATTTTACGCTTTTTTTGAACATTCCTACTATAATATAATAGAATTGATAAAAATAAAACAAAGTAAATAAAATAAATATAATTAAATTAAATATACTAATAAACGATAACAAGTCAATACCTCCAATTTTTGCTTTATGAATAGTCAGTATAGCATTTTTTTACAATAAAACAATTAATAAATTCTTAACATTCGTTTAATTTTCAAGTATTAAAGCAATTAACAACTTTTTAAATATTATAGAAGGTATAATTATTATTGCTTATTTAAATATTTTTATTCTGTTTGGTAATTTGACAGTATATAGACAAGCCATCGGTTAAATGTTATTGACACTTTATATTCCGTAGGATATACTATTTGTATACTATTACTAATTTAGGAGTGAAATATAGAGATGGACGATGACGTCATAAGTCAGGTCATAATATTAGTTTTATTGATTTTATTTTCAGCAATACTTTCAGCCGCTGAAGCAGCATTTGTTAATTTTAACAAATCAAGATTGAAGAATATAGCAATAAACGGAAATAAAAATTTAGTTTTAGAATTAGATGACAATTATGAAAATTTAATGTCTACCATTCTAATTTTGGGAACTTTGTTTAAGATTTCTGCAGCATCCTTAGAGATATATATTCTGTTAAAATATTTAAATATTTTTTTATCAACTGCAATAGCTGTTTTAACGATTTTATTTATTGTTGAAGTCTTACCAAAAGGTTTGGCTAAATTTGCACCGGAAAAACACGCTGTGTTTTATGCGCCTATTTTGAAACCTTTAGTTATTTTATGTACACCAATTAATTTTTTCCTTGCTTCATTAAAGACAATTTTTTACAAGGCTTTTAAAACCGAAGTTCAACCTTCTATGACTGAGGATGAACTTATAACAATGATTGATGAAGTTGAAAATGAAGGTGTTATAAATAAAAATGAAAGCGATTTAATAAGATCAGCTATTGAATTCAGTGAAACGGTAGTTGAGGATATATATACCCCAAGGATTGATATTGTCGGTATAGATGAGGATGAAAGTTTAGACGAAATCAGAGAGAAGTTCTTAATAAGCGGATTTTCTCGTCTCCCAGTATTTAGAGGAGATATGGATAATATAATTGGAGTATTGCACGAGAAGGATTTCTATCAAGCATTAAACAGAAAAGAAAAAGATATTAGAAAATTAATTTCTAAGATATTATACGTAACACCAAACAAGAAAATATCTGAATTGTTAAAGGAGCTTCAGTTGTCAAAAGCACATATGGCTGTTGTAATAGATGAATATGGCGGCACTGAAGGGCTTGTAACTATGGAGGATATAATTGAAGAATTAGTCGGTGAAATATGGGATGAGCATGATGAGGTTTTTGAATGGTTTACCAAAATAGGAGATGATAAATTCCTTATTTCATGCAATGCTGATATTGATGACATGTTTGAGTTGTTCGGTATTGAGCCGGATGAGGAAATTGATGTTACTACTGTTAACGGTTGGATAACAATGCTGTTCGAAGAGATACCAGATGTTGGTGGAAGAATAGTATACAAAGATTTAGATATTACCGTAACTAAAGCAGAAGCAAAGCGAGTATTAGAAATTCAAGTAGAAAAAATTAAAAGCGAAGCAAATAGCAAAGCAATATAAAGATATATTTAATAAAAAAAAACATATTATATAATAATATGTTTTTTTTATTGGGGGGGTAATTTATTGAAAACTGTATGGATCATACTAATAGGTCTTGGGTTTGTATTTTCATTTGTTAATGGAAAACCTGACACTGTTGCCAATGTTCTTTTTTTTGATATGCAACAATCGGTTGAATTAATATTGAAGTTAGTTCCTGTTATGGCTTTCTGGACCGGGTTAATGTCAATAGTTGAAAAAACAGGTATATTAAACAAGTTATCATTATTAATAAAACCAATGGTTAAGTTTCTTTTCAAGGAGGTTCAGGATAGTACAAAGGCTGTAAATGCAATTATAATGACCATTGCAGCAAACATGCTTGGTATTGGTAATTCAGCTACTGCCTTTGGAATTAAGGCAATGCATGAAATGCAGTTATTAAATAAAGATAAATCAACAGCAAACAATGCTATGTGCATGTTTTTAATAATAAACGTATCTTCAATTCAATTAATTCCTTTAAACGTAATAAAATTAAGAGCTGATGCAGGAGCAGCTATTCCTGGAGATGTTTTAGTACCAACATTGATGGCTACTACATTTTCGACAGTTATTGCAATAATTTGTGCAAAATTCTATGAAAGGAAAAAAATATAAATGAGCTTATCAAATATGATTTTACCTGCAGTTATAGGCAGTATAATGTTTTATGGAATTATAAAAAAAGTTGATATATACGCTGCATTTATAGAGGGAGCAATGGAGGGAGCAAAGTCAGCACTAAAAATATTTCCTTATATTTTAGCTGTTATTTTTGCTATAAATATGTTCATTCATTCAGGAGCAGAGGAATTTATAGTAAGAATTTTAACACCTATTACTAATGTTTTAGGATTTCCTCCGGAATTATTATCCTTATCAATCGTTAAGCCCTTATCGGGTGGAGGTTCACTTGGAGTTTTTCAGACGATATTGACCAACTATGGTGCTGATTCATACATAGGGAGGAGTGCATCCGTTTTAATGGGCTCATCAGAAACTATTTTTTATACTACAGCTGTGTATTTTGGAGCAGTGGGTATTAAAAACATAAGGCATACTATCAAGGTTGGACTAATAGCTCATGTAGCATCAATTTTCGCTGCTCTTTTTGTGTGCAGATTTTTTATGTAGAGTAGAATAAGGGTATGCATTTTGCCAAAACACAAAAAATCCTAATAATAAGAATATATCTCCGATACTAATTGTTTTTGGAAAGGGGTAGGGAGGAGGTAATGTAATAATATCTGCAAATGCTTTAAATTTTGTATCTTCAGTGAGAAGTGAATGAATCAAATCCTGACCTGAAAGTAGATACATTTTTTTTGCTTCAACATCAGTTAGTATGTCAGAAACATATACCGGCATTTTGAAATCATTAAATATTATAGCTATAAAATTAAGCAAAGTTCCTACAAACATTAGCTTCATAAATGGTTTATCAAAGTTAATTATTGAAACTATAAATAATCCGAAATAAATAGTCCAATGCATGGAAAGTATTTTAAGCAAAGTACTATCAGAATATCGCTTAAATAAAAACTGAGCAGTAATTTCAATTACTGCCATTATTAACAATACTATATAGCCTTTAATTTCTAATTTCATATGATTAAATCTAAATTCTTTATATCTTAATTTTAATATTATAATTGATAAAAAAGATAAAATTAAAATTTCCGGAATCATAGCACACCTATTCTAATAAGTTATTGAATGCTTTTCTTAAGGCAATAATTGCATCGTCAACTATATCTGGGTTAAATTGAGTACCTTCATTAGCTTTAACTTCATTTAATGCATCTTCTAATCCTAATGCACTTTTGTAAGGTCTGTCAGTAGTCATAGCATCAAAAGAATCGGCAATTATTAGTATTGATGTTTCTAACGGTATATTTTTGTAAGTTAATCCATCAGGATAGCCCTTACCGTCATTTCTTTCATGATGATGCATAATAATATCTGAAAGATTTGATAAATAGCTCATGTCAGAAATAATAGTAGCTCCTATTTGAGGATGTGCTTTTATTGTATCAAATTCTTCTTTTTCCAACTTACCATTTTTATTTAATATATTTTTATCTATACCTATTTTTCCTATATCATGAAGCAATGCTGCACTTTTTAGCATATCTACTTTATTTTGAGGTAGTCCTAATTGTTTTGCAATTGCTTCTGCATAAGCACTAACCCTTAGCGAATGACCACTTGTATAAGGATCACTTGCTTCTATAGCTCGTACTAGAACATTCATCGTTTCAAAATAATTTTTTCTCATATCTAAGTACAATTTAAAAGTATATCTTGCAAGCAATAAAGGTATGAAGAATAACAATAACCCACCAAAACCGTATGCATTATAAGCAAATGCAAGCACAATACCTAAAAGGCTAACGAGTACTATATTAATTAACATACCATAAAAGCTATTTTTCCATATTTGACTCATTTTTTCATTAAGCAGTAAAGACATTAAATGTGACATGAAAAATGTATTTAAAAATATGTAAACTATTAATGCAGCAGAACCTGCCAAAGGATTAAAGTACTCGAATCCAATATTTATAATTTTGTCTATCTCTACATATGTAATACCAGCAAGTCCTAAGTTTAATATATATTGGCTAATATTGAATACTGTTTTATATATGGGATTATTAAAAATACTAACTCTTCCTCTTCCATCAATATAAGGAAATCTAAAAGCCACTCCAATAGCTGCAATTATTGCGGCCATAAGAGGGTTAGTTAACAATATGGCGGAATAAGTTATAGCAAAACTTACAGAAATGCCACCTATTTTAGGTAACAAAATTAAATATGTTTCCGCGATTACTGTTAATATCGAAAAAACAATAAGTAATCTATAATCAAGAATAGTATAATTATTTAATAAGTAAATCATTAATAAAATTGCACATATAAAAAGAATAAGCACATAAAAGTGGACGTTTATATTTATTTTAGGTTCTTTTTCTATTTCCTTATCAGTTTTATCAATTTTAATCATTTTATAACCTCAATTTAATGAAAGGCTGACTATATAAATTTTGAACTATACCCAGCTAATTCCAGCTCCAGCTGCTAAAACTAATGCTACTAAAGAAGCAATTATAGCTATTAATCTTTTCATGAGAAACCTCCTACAGAGTATCTCTGCTCGGTTCGCTATGTAGAACAGGAAGGTTTCGCTACGCTAATATGTTAATTATTTTTGTTTTTTAGTCAGCCCCATCATTCTTTTATAAATAAACAGATTTTTCTGTTTATAGCGTTAAGAGTAGCTTTAATAGTGGCATCAATTTTATTGTTATTGATTATTGAAGAACCAATGAGAAGAATTTCTCTACCCTTGTCCAAATATGTAATAGAAGAAAGTAATACATCTTTTCCTGATATCTTAGTTGTTTGGATATCATCCACTATGAAGCAATCAAGCTCGGTTGCTTGTTTTATTGCGTTTAATGTAGATAAAGCAGCAACTGTAAGTGTGTTTTTCTCAGATCTTATACCATCTGCTTCTCCTGAATATTCTTTTTCGTCCCATTTTAACATTGTAGTGATTTTAATTCTGTCACCATAAGTTTCATTTGTACATCCCTCATACAATAGTCGAAAGTCTGTATTAAAGGATATATTTTTATTTACCTGAGCGACACTAATTATCTTATAATCAATATCCAAATTAAAATGAGATAGAAGAGCTGTTCTGATATCCCTTACGATTTGCTTTGAATGTCTGCTACTGTCTGACAAAACATGTATTTCTGTAATATTATTACTTGAATCGGTAATTATTTTACACGATAAAACAGATTTGATATTGGCTAAGAAATATTCAACTTCTTCGAAATTCATATAAGTCCTCCAAACGTTTACTCCATATATTTTGATTATAATACAATATAATTTTTTATTCAACAAAAATTATCAAATTATAGAATTTTTAATATATTTTTCAATATTTATAACAAAAAAGCAAGCTTCTCCAATTGGAAAAACATGCTTATTTTTATGGAAATTTATACCTTTGGTATTATAATTCATTAAAATATTTCATAAGCCCTGTGAAAATTGACCAAGCAATCTTTTCTTGATATTCATCAGTCATTAAATTCTTTTCTTCTAATTCATTGGATAAAAATCCGCATTCCACTAAAACAACAGGTATATTTGTATCATCCATTATTTTGATATCCTTTTTAACTTGGGGAACTCTATGGTTGTTTGGATCTAATATACTTTTTAAAGAGTCTTGCAGGATATCTGCTGCTAATTTACCTGTTTGACTATTGTTTTGATAAAATACATGAGCTCCATAATACTGTTTTTGTGGAAATGAATTTAAATGTATTGAAACTACTATATCTGCATTAGAATTATTAATCATTTTCACACGATTAATTAAATCTTCATTTTTCTTTTGTCTTATGGTGGTTGCTTTAATAGAGTGGAGACCTTCATCCTCAAATCTTGTCATATCTACATCAAATCCTGTTCCTTCTAATAATCTCATTAGTTTTTCTGATATGGCTAAGTTTATTGGTGCTTCAGTTACTCCTGAATCACCGCTTGTACCTTGATCTATGCCTCCATGCCCCGGGTCTATGAGTATTTTTATTCTATCTATTTGTTCTGCTCCTGTAGCATCAATTGTTTCTGAGTTTTTATATAAATCTGAAAATAAAGACATCAGTAAAGTTATCACTAAGGCAATTGAAAATACTATATTAGTTTTTTTAAATATCTTTTCCATATTTCCCCCATAAATGTATTCTTAATA
>JAEZGU010000225.1 GCA_023416855.1 Bacillota bacterium | reverse complement strand
ATAGTAGCCAGCCCTATGAACAGAGTGAAAAATATATTTTGATGCGTGAAACCTATTTTATTATAAAAAGCTAAATCAAAGGGTATCTCTGAAATCAGTGCAAATAATAGCAGTCTTTTGGCATATTGCTTAACATCTGAGGTATGCAAATATCCTTCTACAAGCAAAAAGCAGTAAATTGGAAATGCCAATCGTCCGATTATTCTAAATGCTATAATATCACTTTGAAAAATTGCACCGTAGTGGTCTATAATCATAGTAATAAGGGCTAAAACTTTTAAAATAAAAATATTCATTTGTTTTCTCCAACAAAATTATGATTTATTATATAATGAAATTTCCCCACATACAAGTATTTCCGAGGCAATATGAAAATATATTGCAAAATTTGACAAATTTTTATATAATTTTGTTTATATTTGTGTAAGGGATGGGGATGTATATGATACAGTTAGCAGCAGTGATAATTTCTTTCATGATGATACCGGTTCTAGGTAGGTTTAAAATTAAGCTAAGCTATACCTTATTTATTTCAGCATTAATGTTGGGTCTTATTTCAGGAATAGGATTTAAGGGCACATTAGGAACTTTATTATCTGTTTTTACAAAACAATCCTCTCTTAATACCGTATTGACGGTCTTGATGGTGAGCATACTCGGTGGATTAATGAAGCATTATAAAATCTTAGATAAGATTGTAGCTGCAATTTTACTTGTTGTTCCAGACAAGAGAATTATTTTAATGATCATTCCTGCATTAGTGGGCGTATTGATTATACCGGGTGGAGCATTGCTTTCTGTCCCGTTTATATACAACTTAGGTGAGGAAATGAATATACCAAAACCTAGACGAGCAGCCATAAACCTTGTTTTTAGGCATATTGCAATGTTCATAATGCCATATTCAACAGGATTGTTGGTTATATCTGCCTCAATTCCAGGCATAAGCATATTAAGACTAGTTCTTTTGAATATGTTTTATGTTGTCCCAATGATTGTAGTGGGATATTATTTTTACATACGAGATATAAAATCAGAAAAAATTACTGTTTCGCGACATAATTTAGGGAAAAATATATTAAATATTGCCTTATATACTATGCCCTTTTATATATGTGTTATATTAAATGCAATAACAGGATGGCCATTTTATCTTACTATGTTATCAAGCATTATTTCAGTTTATTTTTTAAGCAATAAAAAGAATTTTGTTAAGACAACTATTAATTCAATAAATTGGCACACAGTCTTGATTATAATTGCCATTTTAATGATAAAGGAAACTATTTTGAAAATGAATGATTTGCTATTTGTTTTCAATAGCATGTTCAATATAAACAGTAGCATGCTTTCTATTATGCTTATATTTCTAACTGCATCTGTATTCTTTGGAATAGTAACTGGTAATCAGGCTGCAGCATTGGCAATTATACTTCCAATGGTTACACAATTGCAGGTTTCAGAGGAAATGCTTTATATATATTTGTATTTTTCATTCAGTTGTGCTTTTATTGGATATTTTTTCTCTCCAATACATCTTTGCCAAGCATTTACTGTTCAGCATATGAATACAACAACCATTGAGCTTTTAAAACAATATAGATACTTTATTCCAACAATGCTGTTAGCGTTGTTTAGTTCCGTTTTTATTATGAGAATTATATTTATATAAGGTTGATACTCTGGTAAAATATGATATAAAAATTCGAAAAATATTATCTGTGAGGTTTTTATGTTAAAAGAGTTTGAAGGGATACTGCCTATAATTAATGAAAAAGCATATGTAGCAGAAGGTGCACAATTAGTTGGTAATGTAATAATGGAAGAATACAGCAGCGTTTGGCACAATGTAGTTTTAAGAGCTGACATTAATACTATTAAGATAGGAAAATACACAAATATTCAAGATAATGCCGTGCTTCACATAGGAGATAACGAGCCAACAATTATTGGTGATTATGTAACAGTAGGTCATGGAGCAATACTTCACGGGTGTCAGGTAGAAGACCATTGCTTAATAGGTATGGGCACGATTGTATTAAACGGTGCTGTTATAGGAAGGGGAAGTATAATTGCAGCTGGGGCATTAGTTAAAGAAAATGAAATTATTCCTCCATATTCAATGGTTATTGGTGTACCAGGCAAGGTTGTTAAAACACTTCCTGAAAATACAGAGCGTATTCATGCACAGGCAGTTAAATACAAGACTTTATGGACAAAAAGATACGGGTACATGCCTGAGGCAGACGGAGAAGTTTATGACGGTGAACAAATAGTATAACAAAAAATGTGGGCAGTCCAATGACTGCCCTGTTTGATTATATATTAACTTTAGAGGTTCTATTTCTAAGCTAACATCTTAAGTATTGAAGCTTTTGGTCTAACTCCAACCATGGTTTTAACAATTTTTCCATCTTTCATAACAGCTAATGTAGGTATGCTCATTACATTAAATGCTGTTGCAAGTTCAGGCTGTTCATCTATATTCACCTTACCAACCTTTATATCAGGTACTTCCTTAGCTATTTCATCAACAACAGGTGAAATCATTTTACATGGCATACACCATGTTGCCCAAAAGTCTAGTAATACCGGTTTATCAGATTTTAAAACTTCCTCTTCGAAATTTGATTTTGTTATTTTAATTGTATTCATTATATCGATCTCCTTATTTTTTATTATGTTTTGATTATATCATCAATAAATAATTAAACAGTGATTAAGTCACTATTAGAAAAATATTTTAAAATATTTATTGATAGTTGTTAATACAACGATACAGTAATATAAAAAAAATAATAATGAATTTTCAGTTTATGGCAATAATAAATAATGT
>JAEZGU010000222.1 GCA_023416855.1 Bacillota bacterium | reverse complement strand
GTTCTATGGTTTATGGGATAGACATTTCATATTGGGAAAACAAAAGAACTATTAGGTATGATGTTATAGCAGATAATAAGTTACTAAGCATTGGCGAGAAAGAGATTTTCCCAACCAAAGAAGAATTACTTAAAAGTTTGTAGAGTATGAAAATATTACACCTTCCACTAAAGAAAGAGTGGTACGAAATGATTGAAAGTGGGGAGAAAAAAGAGGAATACAGAGAAATAAAATCTTATTGGGCAAAAAGGCTATGCCATTGTATGCGTGATTGCTCAAATGGGCATTGGTCAAAGCCTGAATGTATTTATACTTGTAAGGCTATCCATGGACACCTTAATTTTGAATATGGAGGGAAAAGGTTAGCCCCTTTCACTCACGTTAAATTCTCTTACGGATATACCAAACGCACAATGACATTTGAGATAAAAGAAATTGTTATTGGCAAGGGCAATCCAAATTGGGGAGCATTAGATAATGAAGTATTCATTATTAAATTGGGGAATAGAATAGAATGAATATGTATCAAGAGTTTAAGCGCATAGTCGAAGGTCGTAATGTCGTCTGTGCGCTTATCCGAATAAAGGGTGATTTTTTTGAGTTGGAACGTGGCTATTCGCCTAGAGGTTATGAGATATTCCTAAACGATTTATATATAGATTTAGAAGATTGTAAATATCAAATTGATGGCACTATTTGGTTTAATGACAATACTTGGGCTTCTTGGGTAAATTATGGAGGCAAATACGAAGATTGGGAGATATTTTCTAATTTAGATTTGGATGAACGTAGGAAGGAAATGAGGCGTGATGCGATGTTTTATAGTCAATGGGGTTGTTAATAATAATAAACAAATGAAAAATATAGATAGAGAATTTATGCTACGTCATAGCATTAGAAAAATAAACGAAACAATATCAAACAATGTTGCAAACAATCATAGACCTAGTAGATATAGAACTCTTAGGTTGTTGGTCAATAAGAGAAGTTTTTTAATGGGAGAGTTGGTAAAAATTGAAGAGTGCAAATTGTTCAATTCAATATTATAGAAACAATAAAAATAATAAATATGGCACAAGAATTAGCTTTAGAATTTGTGGGAATTGGTGAGGTAAGAGGTTTTCAATTTAAACAGATTCACAAGAGTGATGAGATGTTTATGTATGAGGTACGTTCACTAATGGATGGTGGCGGTTATAGCGAACCATACTATGAGGTTTTTGAGAGAAGAATAAGTAAGGCAAGTGAGAGTACGTTGAATGGAGTAGCTGTCACATTCAAGGAACGTGAAATGTATCCACATAGCAATTCCTTCGGTGTTTGGGCATGGTGTTTTAACGATTATGAAAAGGCATTATGGTGTTATGATACAAAAAATACAGAAATTAGAGAAAAGAATAAAAAAAAGTCTTAAAATATTTGGCAGTTTCAAACTTATAAGTTATATTTGAGGTATAAAAACAAAAGAGATGAAATTAAGATTTGTAAAATTATCAAATAGATGGTTTGTAGATGTTCCTTTGGTTGGCATGATTGAGGATTTGGAAATGGTTGGTGGTTCAGACTTATTTTTAGATTACATTTCAAACAACAAGAAAGATATGTCAATAGAAATTGATACGGAAGAAATGCCCGATTCAGTGAAATTATCAAAGGTTCGTGAGGATGAATTTGGAGCGTTTTATAAAATTTATACTTATGAGTATAAGGGTGAGCTATGGTTATGTAACGTAACTAAGTATCTATTTAACGAATTTCCTGATAATTTTTGGATTAATATATAAAAATAAATTATATGAAACTACCTATTAACAAAATAATTGAAGAAAAAGTTTATAATATTTATGCTTTTGAACCTTATACTAAAAAGATGTCTGAAAGAGGTAAATGGAAACGTAAATTACGTTGTAAAAACAAACAGATTAGAAAGTATATAAATAGGGTGTTAGATAAAATAGCAAATGAACAATTATTAGATAGTTTATGAAACCATACGGAAGAGAAAAGTATGTGAGTGGTGGTAATAATTGGAAGATGGATTTTCACATAAGACCCAAAATGAAGTTTAAAAATTGGTGGGAAGATATTTGCGATTTATTACCTAGAAGTACAATGAAAGAGAATATAAGAAAGGAAATTCAAGAAGAACTTATGAATAAAAATATAGAATAGATATGAGTTATAATATATCACTAATTAATGTTTATGATAATGAGGGTTCCTTACACCAAATACCACAAACAAGAGGAAGTATTTCATTTAATATATCGAAAAAGAAAATAGAAAAGATAAAAAAATGATTGAAACATCCTTCCCTAATTTTAAGGAGGCGGCACTTATTATTTCTCACTATGACAAGAACCATTACAATGATAAAAACAAAATTATAAATATATGAAAGAAGAAGAAATTTTTGAGAAGCTCAAAGAGGCTTTAGATTATAAGTATTTATTTCACTACCTTGAGGATAGGGAGATAACCAACTTAGAAGATTATATAGAAAATATAAAGATTTGTAGGGAACTTGAAAAAATACCTAATGAGAATTTGGCTGATGAACTAGAAGCTAATAGCGAATTTATTGAGTACCTAAACCAACAAGCTATTGGAGATATTAGACCTCTGATAGAATGTGTTGATAATTTTTATGTAAAGTTTGAAGGTTATAAACAAGTCACCAAAGAAATCGTGAATGGGGAATTATTCCTAAAATTTGAGAATAGAGGAATTAGCTATCAAGCAGAATGGCAAGCAAATGACAATTATGCTTGTTATCAGATTTGCAATAGTAGTGGCTATTTTCTATTTCCAACCCATAATGATAATAAGTATTTTTGTTTATATTTTAAATGCTAAATATTATGAAAGAAAAAGATAAAAAATTGCTTTTGATAGACCTTAGTGCAAGGTTACCTTATAGCGTAAAATTAAATTGTTGTGGCACTCATGGTGTAATGTTACAAAGTATTGATTCAAATGGGTTGATAAATAATGATTATGATATTGATGAAGTTAAACCATATTTATTCCCAATGTCAAGTATGACGGAAGAACAAGAAGTAGATTTTTATAATATGGAATGTGATTATCTTGATAATATATATGGAATGGTCTATTCAGTCGAATTAAATTGGCTTAATAAAAATCATTTCGATTATCACAATTTGATTGAGAAGGGATTAGCATTAGACGCAACAAATTTAAATATATATTAATATGGTAAAAATAGATGGAAAATATTCTCAATCATGGACTGAGGAATTATTGAGCCAAATAAATGAAGAGGATAGTATAACCTTAAGACATCACCTTATAAATAAGTATTTAAATCAAAGAGTAAAACAAATTGAAAAAGTTATTGCAAACTTTGAGAATGATGACATAGACTTTACTTTGGTTATTGAACAATTGTATGAAGATTTAATACTTGCGCAGAATCAAATTCTTCGCACTATAGATAGAAGTGATTTTTATGCCAAATACCATAATTAGACCTTCTAAAAAAAATAATCTTAGATATAATAGATTTAAATATATTAATATGGAAGAATTTGTGAATTTTAAAATTTCTAGCAAACTTAGAGCTAAGGGATTTAATGTAGAGTGTTCTCATTATTATTGGGTAGAGAACAAGAATCTATATAAGTGCTATCCATCGCAAGATTGGAATCAGAAGAGAGATAAGTATTCAGCACCTAATATTTCTCAAGTGTTGGATTGGTTGAGAGAAGAGAAAAAAATATATGTATGTATTATACCATTTGCAACACACGCTACTATTGATAAAATTGCCTTTTTCTATCATATAGTGTATGGTAGTAATGGTATAACAATGAATGAGATAGAACAAGATATATATTCTATTAAATGGGAGAAATCAGCTATTGCAGCTATCAAGTACGTTGTTAATAATTTAATTTAGTTATGGGAAGTATAATTAATTGGCAAACTTGTGAACCCGAAGAATATGGTTGGTATTTAGTACAAATAAAGAATGAAGGTATAAGAGCAGATATTTGGTCTAATTTCTTAAAGTGTTGGACTACATATACAAATAAAGAAGTGGAAGCATGGTGTAAAACGAGTGATATAGAAAAATATAAACAAGAATAAGAATATGAATAAAATGATAATTGGAAAGCTGTCTATTAACAAAAATAAGTTAATACAAGAGTTAAGTAAAGTAAAAGGTAATATCAGTGCTAAGGGTGATGAATATATATCACTTGACATATTGATAGGTATTCCTACAGATTCTGAACTAAATGATTGCGCAATCGTAGTATCTAAGAAAAAAGGCGAATATGATAAACCATCGGTAGAAATTGCAAAATTTAGGACTTTGGAAAATCACAAAATATTTATGCAACAAAGAATGCAATATTTTGAGAAGGTAAAAGAGATAAGTAGAGAGAATAATAACGGAATAGATTTTTAATTATGGAAAATAATGAAGTATTGGTTAAAGTTAGTACATACGCTAAACAGAATAAAGTTTCTCCTACAACGATAATCAATTGGGCAAATAAAGGTCTTGTATATATTGAGATGATAGATGGAATGAAATTTGTAAATATTAATAAAAGTAAAAAAGAAAGATTATGTTTGGACTCATAATAACAATATTTAGTATAATGCTTTTTGCGGTATTGATATACTTATGCAACAAGTATGGTCACTTTCCTTGTGACAATTGTCCTAAAAGAGAACAATGTGAAAAAGAGTATATAGAACATGGTATAATTAATTGTCCTAAAATAGAAAAAGAAGAATAATATGAAAAAAGTATCAAAAGAGAAAAACGTATTTAAAGAGTATGATAATGCCATCGAAGGTATATGGTATAAGTTTCTAATCAAGCATGAATGGGTAGACGAAAATGGTGTACCACAATATGACAAGGAAAATAGCAAAATACGAGAATTTATAATTTTTGCTGATATGGTCATAAATTTACAAGATGCAATATATGATATTGAGAATGACGTATCAAATGAAAAATACGAAGAGTGGGATAATTATAACATTCAGCATGTAATGAATGGGTATGATGGTATAAGCTACACTAAATATTTGAGTGGGAAAAGGATTAAAGAGAGAACTCCGCTTCAAGAATTTATTTACAAAGCTAAAGAAAAGACAAGTCATATTTACTATTGCTTGCGCTACGCAAAACAAAGAAGAGAGTTAAGAGAAATAATTTCTAAAAAATTAGATGAAATTCAATGCAACTAAATACTAAGGCTTTCATACAAGCCATTAATAATGGTTCTATATTCGCTAGCAAAAATAGAATAGCACCCATATTTGAATGTGTAAAAATCACATTCAAACAAGATAAGATAGTATTCACGAGTACGGATAGTGAAAATACAATTTCTGTTTCAATGGCTAATGATAATGATGAGTATAATGGTAAATCAATATGTATAAATAGTAAAGATATTGTACCTTACGTTAAACTCATAAATGACTTATCTTTTGACTTTATTATTAACGATAATGATATCGTAATTAAGCATTGTAGCGGTAAAAAGAAAATGCCCTTTTTAAGTGCAGATGATTTCCCTACTATCCACAAAGAGCATTATAAAGAGGCAGAGTTAACCGATATAAATACTTTTTGTAATTATATTAAATCGGCTAGCAGCTTTATAGCTATCGATGATTTAAGACCTATTTTATGCGGTATGTGTTTAAGTTTTTCTAATAATAAATTAAGAACATGCTGTACTGATGGATATACAATGTATGTGCAAAGTTATAAAGATGTTTTTGATATTGACGATACGGATGTCGTGATTAATAAAAATGGTATTAAAGCAATTTATAACATAGCCAATGGGTGCGATAAAATTTCTTTTAAAATAGGCAAGACTAACATTATCATTAATTCTATGAATGGGTCGTTATGTTTAAGACTTATTGAGGGTAGATACGCAAAATTTGATGCTGTTATTCCTAACGATAATTATATTGATGTTAAGTTTAATACGCAAGATGCAGTTAAAGCAATTCAAAGAGCATCTTTATCGGCATCTAATTCTAATTGCTTAATAAAGGTGATGGTTGGTAATAATAAAATAGATTTTGCAGCGGAGGATATTAATCTTAATACTAGTGGTAGCGAAACCATTGAGTGCGAGAGTAATAATGAAATAAAGATAGGGTTTAAGTGCAGTACATTGTTAAATGTGTTGTCGGCTGTACAAGATGAAAGGTGTCTTATGACTATGAGTACTTGTAGTAGACCTTGTTTAGTGTTTAATGAGGATACAAGGTATGATAATAAAATATTAATAATGCCTCATCAAATAATTGATTAAAAATTTGCATAATTGGGAAATAAGTATTATATTTGAATCGAATTATTAAATTTATCATGTATAACTACCGAGTGCTTGTGAAAGTTAGTAGGTAGTAACGGAGAAGAAGCTAACTAAGTAGAAGCGATGGACTGAAAATCCATAGGAATTGGTGCGTTACCAATCTTCTCCACAATGCCGATATTGGCAGAATATATAAATATATAAATAAATGTACACATTAAGAATTATTCAGTTAAATCTTTGGGAAAATGGATTAGCAACAGAAGAAGTTGTAGAATGTCATGAATTAGGCGATGCCTACACTAAATTGGTTAAGGGTAGAACATAAGAGTTTGATGAAATAATGG
>JAEZGU010000205.1 GCA_023416855.1 Bacillota bacterium | reverse complement strand
GAAAAAGATAATACGAAAGATAGTTACAGATTAAATGAAAGTGTTAATATGGAGTTAATATATGATAATGCTAAAGTTGAAGAAAGAGAAAACGACAACTTAGTATTGTTATTTGCTAGATATGGTTTAGTGGACTGTATGAACTATTACACCTCAAATATACAATTCCCGTTTATGGAAGCTTACATTCCCGGTGCTTCTATTAGTGGTGTGTACATTAATAATGGTTACATGTATCCTGTAGATAATCATATATTATACGACAAGACAGAAAGGCAAATGTATTTTAATGTTTCAACAAATAAGGAAGAATATAAGCCAGGTGAGGAAGTTACATTAAATATAAATACATTTGATGAAAATAACAATCCATGTATTGCTGATGTAAATATAAGCGTTGTAGACGAAGCTTATTTTGCTGTATTTGAAAAAGATGTTAACACCTTAGGTGATTTATATAGATATTCCTGGTTTGGAGGAATAATAAAATCATACCTATCTAATATTGATGTAAATACTCCTGGACCGGCCATGGCTGAAATGGGCGGTGGTGGCGGTTCTGATAATATGTTTAGAGATGATTTCGAAGATACTGCAGCATTTAAAACAATAACAACTGATAAAGATGGTAAAGCAACTATGAAATTTAAATTACCTGATAATCTTACATCCTGGAGAATAACGTACCAGGGGGTATCGGATAATCTTTATGCTGGTAGTGGAACTAAGAATATAACTGTAAGCTTGCCATTTTTCGTAGATTTAATAATGGGAAAAGAATATTTAAAGGATGATAACATCAATGTATCCTTAAGAACTTTTGGAACTGCAGCTACTATCGGAGATGAAGTAGACTATAAGGTAACTGTTGTAAGTAAAGAGAACGATAAAAAAACTGATATAAATACAAAAGGTATAATAGGCGATTACACTAACGTCATGATAGGAAAGTTAAATGAGGGTAACTATGAAATTTATATAACTGCAAGCAATAAAAACAATAAAGATGCTATAAAGGAAGAGTTTTCTGTTGTTGAATCCTATGTTTATTTTAAAAATACAAATTATTATAAATTAACTGATAAAACTGTATTAGATGATGTATACTCTAACCCGGTTATAACCTTATATAATGAAAGTCGCTCTGATTTTTATAATAGTCTAAGTTCAATTTCTTCAGCCGGTGGAAGAAGAATAGATCAGACTGTCTTATCAATGATTGCAAAAAAATATATTAATGATTATTTTAATAGCAACATAGAATTTAGCGAAGAGGAGCTTTTAAGCAAAATAAGCGAATACGAGGTTATTAATAGGGGATATAAGCTACTGCCATATTCGGAAGAGGATTTTGAGGTAACTGCAAAATTAGCAAACTTAGTTGATAATGAATATTTGGATAATAAATTTAAAGTTAACTTTACTAATTATTTAAAAACCACTAAGGAATATAATACAGATGTAGCTGTATCCTTATGGGGTCTTAGCAAGTATAAGGAGCCGGTGCTGTTAAAAATTTACGATTTGCTAGAAAATAATGAAAGCTTAGAAAACAGAGATAAAATGTATTTGTCACTTGCTTTAGCAGAGTTAGGAGACAAGAAGACAGCAAATAAATATTATAAGGAATTTATTGAGGGTGCAATACAATCAGGAGATTATCTGTATTATGACAACAAACAAAATGACACAGACAATTATGAACTAACAGCACTACTATCCGTGTTGGGAGTTAAGCTGAATAACTTTGAAACAAGCGATAAACTTTTTAAATACATTTACAATAAACCATCCAAAATGACCTTAAGTAACTTCGAACAATTAATGTATATTATAAATAGAGATATTATGAAATTAGATGAAATTAAGGATTTGTTTGGAGAAGTAACTGTTACAATTGATGGTGAAAAGAAAAATTACAAACTAAAGCTCTTTGACAGAGAAAGCTTTGCAATAACAAAGGATAAAATTAAGAAGATTAAATTTAGCAATATAAAAGGAAGTATCGCTTGTAAGGTAGAAGCATTAGGTAATAAGGGTGATTTAGATAAAAACAAAACTGATGAAATGTCAATGATTATAAACTATACACTTAAAGATACTTCAGCAGTACAAAATAAATATAACCAGTCAGATATTGTAGCTGTTACAATAGTTCCAAGCTTTGATTCTAAAATAGAATATGGTAATTATGAAATAACATATATAATTCCTACCGGATTCAGATATATAAAAGCAGAGCGCGACAATTACTGGGCTAATATTGACGGTCAAAAGTTAACATTCAATTACCACTATGACAGAAGGTTCCCTATAAGACAAATTGTATTTTATATGCAAGCGGCTCAAAAAGGAGAATACACAATTGACTATGCAGTAATAAAGGAAGATATGGAACCTAAATTAAATTATGTGAATAAAACAAAATTGATAATAAATTAGTAAATATCTCTTAAGACAAAACTTAGCAGGTGATATATTGAATAAAATAATAAGAACAATATTAACTCTATTTTTAATAATGATAATTATTGTTTATACTTTTAGTAATAGTGAAGAGCAAAATGAAACGTTTAATTTGAATGGCAAAGAAAATATACAATGCTTATATTTTGATCCATTAAATTTTATCGATATTAAACAATTTGATTTATACACTCATGGAGCCGTTATACGCGGCTCCATTCTGCCTCATCATCTCTTGGCCAGTGACTTAATTCACCAGGTTTTTCAGAATATAAAGATACACAGCTATGAAACCGTGGTTTTGATAGGTCCAGACCATGAAAGCATTTTAATGGGAAAAGTATTTACTACGTTAAAGGATTGGCAAACACCCTTTGGTGTGTTACATACGGATTCAAATATTATAAGTGAGCTTTTAAAAAATGATTTTATAATTGAAGATGAAGATAAGCTAACTATAGAGCATTCTATTTCAAGCATTGTCCCATTTGTAAAATATTATATAGGTGATGTAAAAATTGTTCCATTAGCTATGACTAAACAAACAAAGTTAAGTGATATAAAAAAATTAGTTAGCGATTTAAGTAATTCAGTTGATATAGATAAAACACTATTTGTTTCATCAGTTGATTTTTCTCATTATCTAAATATAGATGGCGCTAATCAGATGGACTTAATTAGCATGGAAGCAATTAAAAAAAGGGATATTAACAAAATAATGTCATTTACTAACGATAACTTAGATTCACCGGTAAGTATAGTTACAATGCTTATTTTGATGGAAGAGCTCTATAAAGCTGATATGCAGCTATTAAACCACAGCAATTCAGAACTTATCACAAAGCAGAAGATGGAGGAAACCACAAGCTATATTACTTATCTTTTTTTTGACAGTTAGTTGCTTACAATTTTGTAGAAAAATGTAAAATAATGTAGTATAATAATAACAAAATGGCAAGTTAAGGATTATGTTATGGAATCAGTATCAAGAATAATTGATAATAAAATAAAAGAAGCAAAGAAATTAGCTGCAATCTATCCAGCTAAATCATATGATTTAAGCATAGAGGCTTATAAATTAGCAAAAGAGTACAATTTAAAGTCAGAAGAAGGGTATAGCTTAATCAGCTTGGCTTTTGTATGCAGGGCTAAATCAGATAATAATTTAATGCTTGAATATTCGTTTAGGGCACATGAAATATTTGAAGAAACAAATGATTTATTGGGGCAGATAAAATCTTTAAATTTAATTGGTGTAGCATATTTTTATGGTTCAATGTATGAGGAAGCACTTATTTATTTTTTAAAAGCAGAGGATTTATTAAATTTACATAAAGATGATTTCCTGTTAAGTTGTGTATTTAATAATATTGGTGAAGTTTATCGCGAAACATGTTGTTATGATAAAGCACTACAATATTTTGATAGAGCATATCAAATAAGCATAGACAATAATTATAATTTAAATGTTGCGTCTATACTTATTAATATAGGAGAAATTAATTTTGCAGAAAATAAGTATGAGGAAGCATCAGAAAAGATAGAAAAAAGTTATAAAATTTTTATCAATGAAAACGACATGATTAATCTTGGTGAAGCAGAAAATAAAATTGGGAAAATTTATTATTCATTAAAAAATTTTGATAAAGCGGAAAAGTATTATTTTCGAAGTCTTAACAGATTATACAAAGTAAACAACAAATATTATACAGTAGATGTATTAGTAAATTTAGCAAAATTATATATGCATAAAGATCATAGTCAATCAATTTATTATTATGAAAAAGCTATGGAATATGCTGAAAATATAGATGCAAAGAAAAAGTTAGTTGAAATTTACAAGCTTGTTTCTGAATATTATGAGTATGTTGAAGATTACAAAAAAGCTTTAGAATATTATAAAAGTTATAGTAGCTTAAATGAAGAAATAACGGCATCAAACATTGGTAAGAAGTTAGAAATATTGCAATTAGAACTTAAATTTACAAAAGATATCGATAAATTTGATAGGGTAAGAGAATTATTAGAAAAAGAAATAGAACATCAAGGAAAAGAACTTGAAAAAATAAGAAAGTCTAATGAGTTGTTAATTAAGAAAGCTTATGAGGATGAATTAACTACTGTACCAAATAGAAGATATATCAATAATTCTCTAAATGAAGTTTGGCACCAAATGATGAATGACAATGAAAATATTACTTTACTTATGATAGATATAGATGACTTTAAAAGATATAATGATTGTTGGGGACATCCTAAAGGTGATGAATGTTTAAAGCTTATTTCAAACAAAATTAAAAAAATTCAAGAAGAACGGCATGATGTATTTGGAAGATATGGAGGAGAAGAATTTGTTTATTATGCAAAAAATTTAGACTATAATCAGTCACTAAATCTTGCAAATTACATAAGAACCGAAGTAGAAAATCTTAATATAAACTATAAATATGAAAATACTGCAAAAAATATCACTGTAAGTATTGGTGGTGTGACAGGAAAAGTTAAAGATATTGAGGAAATATCTAACTTAATAGTGATGGCAGATAAAGAATTATACAAAGCAAAAGACTTGGGAAGAAATAAAGTTTGTTTAATTAGTAAATAATATGCAAATAAAGAAATGACTCGTTTGAGTCATTTCTTATTTATATGGTGACAACTCTGTTTTAAGCGTTTTGTTTAATGTTACCTTAAACCATACATACAATATAATTCCCTTAAAAATTGACGAAACACTTATGCTCCACCAAACACCGGATAATCCTATTAGAGAGCCCAGTACAATGGCTGATGGAATTCTTAAAGCATTTAAAACCATGCCATTTACTGTTGGAGGTATGGTTCTGCCTAAACCATTAAATGCTCCTGTTGTTCCGATTTCTATACTCATGAAAAATTGAGAAAGTCCTAAAATTTGCAAATAAACTATACCTTCTCTAATTGCTATAGGGTCTTCCGGAACGAATAATGTAAATAGTATTTTAGCTCCAAATATTAAAAGTAATGTTGAAAAAACACCTAAACCTCCCAATACCTGAATACCTTTATGATACCCTTCTCTAATTCGTTGAAGTTTACCTGCTCCATAGTTTTGACCTGTAAAAGCAGAAATTGCAGCAGAAAATCCATCTGCAGTCATCCATGTTATTGATTCAATTTGAGAACCGATGCTTTGTACAGCAACTGCTACAGGACCAAATCCTGCTATTATTTTAGTTATTATCATGTTTATAACTGCATGAAGTCCCATTTGCATTGCTGGAGGTGTACCTATTTTTACTATTTCTCTGATTATCTTAATATCTGGTTTACAAAACAAATTTACATTCGAATAAATAGTATTGTACATTTTTCCTATTATAAAGAATAATAGACTTACAACAAACTGTGCCAGAATTGTAGCTAAAGCAGCACCCTTTATCCCTAATCCAGGTATGGGACCAATACCAAATATTAATATTGGGTCAATCGCTATATTTGCAATTAAACCTATGGTATTAATTTTAAAGGGCGTTAAACTGTTACCCGAACTGTTTAATATAGTTGAAAATATAGGATTTAAAAAATGAAATATTATTCCTGTTGCAATTATGGTCAAATATTCAACTGCCATACCAACAACTTCTTCATCCTGAAGATTAAAGAAGCCTATTATTTGATGTCTAAAAACAAATAGAAATAACGAATATAAAAAAGCTATCAGAACATCTAATTGAAAACCGTTAAAAATATATTTTTTTGCACTCTCTAAATCATCTCTACCATAGCTTTGAGCTACATTTACTCCCACACCTATTTGTGTGATCATTACTAATGCGGAGCCAAACCATAAAAAGAAGCCCGCTGCTCCTGCAGCAGCAACAGCATTCGTGCTGAGCCGTCCAAGCCACATTATATCAGTTAAATTATATGCCATCTGTATAAAGGATGTACCCATTATAGGAAGTGCCAATTTAACCATTGTACTTAATATTTTACCTTCTGTTAAATTTGTATTATTGCTCATTTAATTACCTTTTCCTTAGTATATGATATTTAAGTTTAACTGATTAATTTTATTTGTACAAGCTATTTATTAATGGTATTATAATGCATAAGTTTAATAATTAAATCATCAATAATTATATCACTATAAAATATAACGTGCTATTTAATTTACGAATGTCAAAAAAATGTACATTAGTACAAAAAACCATACACATTAAACACGATTAAATATTACTGTGTATTGAATTTAAGGCGTTTTTCAATATGAAGAAATTGGCAAGAAAATTGCATATATATAATAAACTATGATTTTTGGAGAAGAAATGAATACAGCAACTATATTTAATATTCAAAAATTTTCAATACATGATGGGCCGGGTATAAGGACAACAGTATTTTTTAAAGGCTGTCCATTAAAATGTTTATGGTGTCATAATCCTGAAAGTCAAGAAAGCAGAATGCAAATTTTATATGATGCAGAAAAGTGTGTTCTTTGTGGGACATGTGTTCAAGTATGCCCTCATAATGCTATTAAAATTGAGAATAAAGTACTTGCTACTGATATGGATAAATGTGATTTTTGTGGACTGTGTGAAGTATATTGTATACAAGAGGCAAGAAATATTGTAGGTAAGGATTACACCGTTGAAGAAGTATTTAAAGAAGTATTGAAAGACAGAGTTTTTTATGAAAAATCGAATGGTGGAGTTACTGTTTCCGGTGGCGAGCCATTAATGCACATAGATTTTATAGAAAAATTATTTATAAAATTAAAGGAAGAGAATATACATACTGCAGTTGATACATGTGGAGCAGTGAATTTTGAAAATATAAAACAAATCGCTAAATATACCGATTTGTTTCTGTATGATATCAAGCTCATGGATGAAGAAAAACATAAGAAATTTATAGGAACTTCTAATAAATTAATTTTGGATAATTTAATAAATTTATCAAAAATTCATAACAACATAAATATTAGGATGCCGATAATAGAAGGAGTAAATGCTGACGAACATCATATTGAAGAAACAATTAGTTTTATAGAGAACTTAAATATAAAAAAAATAAATTTACTTCCATATCATGACATAGCAAAGCACAAATATAGAAAATTAGATATTATTTATGAATCAGAAAAAATGTCTAAACCATCAGATGAAAAAATGCAGTATTTTAAATCTATTTTAGTAAATAAAGGTTATGAAGTAAAAATAGGAGGTTAGTATGAGAGGTTATACAGAAAGAACAAAAAAATTGAGACAGGTTAGTGTGTCTACACAACCAAGTGTTTCGCTCGAAAGAGCTATATTAGAAACTGAATTTTATAATAAATATTATGGCGCTGTAGAAACTCCTGTTCTTCGTGCAATGAATTTTAAATATTATATGGAAAACAGAAAGCTTTATATTGGCGAAGGAGAATTAATAGTGGGGGAGAAAAGTGAAGGCCCTCAAGTAGTTCCAACATTTCCAGAGCTATGTGCACATACTGTAGAAGATATGACAGTAATGAATGACAGAAAATATATAAATTTTAAGGTTAATGAAGAAGATAAAAAAATACAAGCGGAAAAAATACTTCCATACTGGCAAGGTAAATCTACAAGAGACAAAATATTATCCTCTATGTCTCAGGAATGGAAAGATTGCTATGCAGCTGGTATGTTTACTGAATTTATGGAGCAAAGAGCACCTGGACACACTGTAGCAGATGACAAGTTTTATAATAAAGGTTTTTTGGAGTTTAAAAAAGAAATTGAAGATGAAATTGAAAAGTTAGATTTTGTAAATGACTTAAACGCTTATGATAAGAAAGCCCAATTGCAAGCTATGGCGATTGCTTGTGATGCAATTATTGTGTATGGACAAAGATATGCTACATATGCAAGGGAATTAGCACGAAAAGAAACAGATATACAAAGAAAAGAAGAACTTTTGTGGATAGCATCAAATTGTGATGTAGTTCCTGCTTATAAACCGGAGACATATGCTCAAGCTATTCAAATGTATTGGTTTGTTCATATAGGCGTAACCACAGAGGTTAATACTTGGGATGCATTTTCACCTGGAAAATTAGATCAATATTTATATCCATTTTATAAAAAAGAAGTTAAAGAAAAAACTTTGGATTATGACAAAGCAAGAGAATTGATGGAATGTCTTTGGATTAAATTTAATAACCAGCCGGCACCTCCGAAAGTGGGTATAACATTAAAAGAAAGCGGTACCTATACAGACTTTGCAAACATAAATACAGGTGGGATTAATCCTTACACCGGAGAAGACGGTGTAAATGATGTTTCATATATAATTCTTGATACAATGGATGAAATGAGATTGCTGCAACCAAGCTCAAATGTTCAAATAAGTGAAAAAACACCAGATGAATTTTTGAGAAGAGCTGTTGAAATATCAAGAAAGGGATGGGGTCAACCTGCCTTTTACAACACAGAGGAATTGATACAAGAACTGCTAAATGCAGGTAAGACGTTGGAAGATGCGCGTTTTGGAGGTTCCAGCGGCTGTGTTGAAACAGGATGTCATGGTAGAGAAGCATACGTACTTACCGGATATTTGAATGTACCTAAAATCTTTGAGCTTACTTTAAATAACGGGTTTGACAAATATACTAATAAACAAATAAGTATTAAGACTGGAAATCCTGAAGATTTTACTTCGTATGAACAACTGAGAGAAGCATTCTATAAACAGCTGCAACATATAATCAATATAAAGATAGAAGGCAACAATATCATTGAAACTATATTTGCTAAATACATGCCATCACCTTTTATGTCTGTACTTACTACAGGTTGCAAAGAAAGTGGTAGAGATTATAATGCAGGTGGTTCAAAATATAATACAAGATATATTCAAGTAGTTGGTATTGGAACAATTACAGATTGTTTATCAGCAGTGAAATACAATGTATATGATGAAAAGCGATTTACAATGAATGAACTATTGTCAGCTATAAATTCTAATTTTGAAGGGTATGAAATGATACATAATTTAGTGTTAAATCATACACCTAAGTATGGAAATGATGATGATTATGCTGATAATATAATGGTAGATATATTTACAAATGTAAGAGATAGAATAAGAGGAAGAAAGTCAGTTTGTGGCGCAACATATCAAATAGATATGTTACCAACAACATGTCACGTATATTTTGGCTCTGTTATGACCGCATCAGCAAATGGTAGATTGAAGGAAAAACCTGTTACAGATGGTATTTCACCTGAAAAGGGAGCAGACAGAAAGGGTCCTACAGCAGTAATTAAATCTTGCTCAAAAATGGATCATACTTCAACTGGTGGCACATTATTAAATCAAAAATTTTCCCCTTCATCAATTGCAGGTGAAGAAGGCATTACCAATGTTGCTGCTTTAATCAGAGCTTATTTTCAAATGATGGGACATCACATTCAATTCAATGTTTTTGACAGAAATACACTGATTGATGCACAAAAAAATCCCGAGCAATATAAGGATTTAATAGTGAGAGTAGCAGGTTATTCTGATCACTTTAATAACCTTGAAAAAGCGTTGCAGGATGAAATAATTGAAAGAACAGAACAAAGTTTTAATTAACGAAAAGGCGTTGAATTTTTTCAACGCCTTTTAGGTAAAGTTTTTTATTTTTTCCAAGCCTCTAACAAGAAATCTGCCTGACCATCATAATATTGCACGAATTGTAGCATTAACTCACATTCTACTCCATCAATAGTAACATCCTTAAATGCCATATCACCGCTTTCTCTCCAACCATTATCAGAATGTCTTGCAATATATTCGTAGCAATCATCCTCCGTTAAATCAACCAATGAAAAGCTTGCTGTGTAATATTGACCATAATCATTATCATCAGCTGTTAATGTAGGAATATAAGGTTCACCATACAATGTTCCTTTTTCCGGTTTAAGAACGCCTCCGATAAATCCAGACCAATCAGCATTGCCTAAATCATATACAACCATTTGTAAGTGTTCCTTACCATTAAATTGAAAGTGAATACTAACTGTTCCTAATCTTGCTTCATCTTCACCACTTGAAATAGTGAAACCTTGATCTTTAAGTAGTGATAAATATTCTGCCAATTCATCTTTATTTGTTGGTGATATTAGTATAAAATAATCATTATCGCCACCATCACCGGAATTGGTTACTTCACCATAAGGGTATTCGGGAATTTCATCAGGAATTTTACCTTTTGGCCATCCTGCGGTAGCTAACATAGATAATGCATCACTTAACTCTTCCATCGCTTCGTCTAATTCTTCATCATTTACATCAATATTACTATCTTCAATTTTTGATGGTTCTTTTACAGCTTTTTCATCTGTATTTCCACTACAGCCGGTTATCATAAATAACACTAAGAACAAGCAAAGTGCCAATGAGATAATCTTTTTCATATTAGCCTCCAAATAAAATATTATTCATTGATATCATTTTATTATAAAAAACTCATTTATGTAATCACCCTAAGGGTGATTTTTGTTGATATAATGCAAAATATAATATAAAATTAGCTAAAGATGCTAAATGAGGAATATACAGGAGGTAAAAATGTATAATATACTTATTATCGAGGATGACTTAACAATAGCCAAAACATTAAAAACTCACCTTATAAAATGGGGATATAATGTGGAATATGTTACGGATTTTAAAAATGTTATAGATAAATTTAATGAGTATGAACCGCACATTGTTCTATTAGATGTAATGTTGCCTTATTTTAACGGATTTCATTGGTGTAATGAAATCAGAAAAATATCAAAGATACCTGTTATGTTTATCTCTTCGAGCTCTGACAATATGAACATAGTTATGGCAATGAATATGGGTGGTGATGATTTTATAGTTAAACCATTTGATTTAAATGTTTTAACTGCAAAAATAGGTGCATTGTTGCGAAGAGCTTATTCGCTTCAGGATAAGGCACATGAATTGGAGCATAAGGGAGTTTTATTGAATTTAAATGATACTACCCTAACTTATAACAAAATAAAAATTGAACTAACAAAAAATGACTATAGGATAATGCAAATTCTTATGGATAACATAGGAAAGGTTGTTACAAGAGAAGAAATAATGCAACACCTTTGGGATAGCGACCAATTTATTGATGATAACACATTAACAGTTAATATTACTCGCTTAAGAAAAAAATTAACTGAAATCGGCCTTGATAATTTCATTAAAACTAAAAAAGGTATGGGGTACATGGTGGATTAAATGAGAAAAAGTATTTTAATTTCCTATTTAACAGGAAGAATTGCTTCTATAATTTCTATATTAGGATGTTTCATTATATTTGTTGTTGTTTTTTCGCTTTACTCATTACCATTAGAATCCATATTATATTCATTTTTGTTATCTGGCGTTTTTATTATAATTGTATCTTCAATTAATTTTATAATATTTTACAAAAAACATAAAATTCTTCAAGATTTAAAAAACAATATCACTCAAGTTGATTTTAGTTTTAATAATACAATTAATTTAATAGAAAATGATTATCAAGAATTAATTAATATAATAAATCGAAATAATATAGAAAATATAAATGAAAAGAATAAATTATACACAGATATGATGGATTACTATACTGTATGGTCACATCAAATAAAAACACCTATCTCAGCCATGAGGTTAATGCTTCAAACAGAAAAATCTGAAATAAACAATGAGCTTTTAGAACAGCTTTTTAAGATTGAACAATACGTAGAAATGGCACTGCAATATATTCGTATTGACAGTTTGAATTCAGATTTATTATTTAAAAGATATTCTCTTGATGGTATTGTTAAACAAGCAATCAGAAAATACTCCAAATTATTTATCCGTAAAAAAATCACTCTAAATTATATTGACTTGAACCGTATTGTTTTGACAGATGAAAAATGGTTGCTTTTTGTTATAGAACAAATACTATCAAATGCTTTGAAATATACTCATCATGGTGAAATAAAAATATACATGGAATCAGAATTATCGGACACATTGGTAATAGAGGATTCGGGAATAGGTATTGAACAAGAGGATTTACCAAGAGTATTTGAAAAAGGGTTTACCGGTTATAATGGCAGAGAAGATAAAAAATCTACGGGAATAGGGCTTTATTTATGTAAGCTTATATTAAACAAACTATCTCATACAGTTGAAATCGAATCTAAAATTAACAGTGGAACGAAGGTTAAAATAGGTTTAGATACAGCAAAAATACATATGGAATAACCTTACGATTTTGTAAGAAAAATTATAAAAATGTAAGTCAAAGTTATGGAATAGCACTATATGTTTTTGATAACATGAACAGGAAGAAAATTATTGGAGGTATTTATGTCACTTTTACAAGTTAACAATTTAAAAAAAATATATACAACTCGTTTCGGCGGTAATCCTGTTCAAGCACTATCAAATATTACTTTTTCCGTAGAAAATGGAGAATATGTTGCAATAATGGGCGAATCCGGTTCAGGAAAAACAACTTTGTTAAATATACTTGCTTCATTGGATAAACCAACTAACGGTGAAATATTATTAAACGGAAAAAATGTTATAACAATTAATGAAAGAGATATTTCTGCTTTTAGGAGAGATAATCTTGGTTTTGTATTTCAGGACTTTAATTTACTTGATACATTTTCAGTTCAAGATAATATATTTTTACCCCTTGTTTTAGCGGGTAAATTATATGAAGAAATGAACGAAAAATTAAAACCAATTTCTAAGAGGTTGGAAATCGCTGATATTTTAAATAAATTTCCTTATGAAATATCAGGTGGTCAAAAACAAAGAACGGCGATTGCAAGAGCTCTTATTACAGAACCCAAAATAATACTTGCTGATGAACCAACCGGCTCACTTGATTCAAGAGCATCTGACGGTGTATTAAAACTATTTAATGAAATTAACAATGATGGACAGACAATACTTATGGTAACACACAGTGTTAAAGCAGCAAGCCATGCTAAGCGAGTATTGTTTATAAAGGACGGGCAGCTATATCATCAGCTATATAAAGCTTCAATGTCTAATGAAGTATTTTATCAGAAAATTTCCGATACACTTACTATGATTGCAACAGGCGGTGGTAGAAATGAGTAAATTTTTCTATCCAAAGCTTGCTATAAATAATATTAAGAAAAACTCTAAAACATATATTCCATATATATTAACGTGTATAGGAACAATTATGATGTTTTATAATATTTGCTTTTTAGTTGTAGCTAAAGACATAGAAATTGTTCAGGAAAGTGGGTCCTTAAGACAAGTTATGTTTTTAGGTGCTATTGTAATTGGGTTATTTTCATGTATATTTCTTTTTTACACAAACAGCTTTCTTATAAAAAAGCGTAAAAAGGAATTTGGTTTATTTAATATACTTGGTATGGAAAAGAAACATATATCAAGAATAATGGTTTATGAAACATTAATTACATCAACAATTACAATTACAATTGGATTGTTGTCAGGTATTTTGTTAAGCAAGTTAATAATTTTATTTCTATTTAAAATAATGTCATTTGAAGCAACCTTTGGTTTTGAAATATCTATAAAAGCTATAATAGCTTCATTGTGTCTTTTTAACTTAATAAATATTATCAATTTAATATTCAATGTAAGTCAGGTTCATTTATCTAAGCCTGTTGAATTACTGAAAGGCGGCAATGTTGGAGAAAGAGAGCCAAAGACCAAGTGGTTGATGTCGATTATAGGTGTATTGTGTCTTGGCGCAGGATATTATATTGCTGTTGTAACTGAATCGCCCTTAGCTGCGTTAAATTTATTCTTTGTTGCAGTTGTTTTGGTTATAGTAGGAACTTATTGCTTGTTCACCGCAGGAAGCATTGCAGTATTAAAATACTTAAGAAAAAACAAACAATATTATTATAAACCTAATCACTTTATATCTGTTTCAGGTATGATATATCGCATGAAGCAAAATGCTGCAGGTTTGGCTAATATATGTATTTTATCTACAATGGTAATAATAATGCTATCCTCAACAGTGTCTTTATACATGGGCATGGAGGATGTTTTGAAAACACAGTATCCAAAAGATATTATTATTAGCACATGGGATGCTTCTGAAGAAGAAATTAATACATTAAATGAAGTTATAAATCAACAGACATCAGCAGCTAATATTGAGCAAAAAGATGTAGTTTATTATGGCTCAATGGAGGTTTTTGCAATTCAGGAAGGATCAAATTTTATATCTGTAAATAATCAGTTCGATGTTATGGATAGTATTTCAACAATAGGAATCATAACTCTTGAAGATTATAACAGAATGGAAAACCAATCAATTTCCTTAAATGATGATGAATGCTTGTTTTATTCACAAAGAGGTAAAATACTATCTGATGAGTTAAGCTTTAACGGATATAACATGATTATAAAAGGCAAATTAACATCTGTTAAATCGTTGGACAGAGATGCAATGGCGAGCATAACAAATTCATACATTATGATAGTAAAGAATCAAGATGTCATGAAGCAAATAGCTACAGCTATGAATATTAAAGAGGAATATGAGAATCATTCTTATTATTACGGATTCAATATTGATGAAAGTAGTGATACTCAGGTGGAACTTATAAATAATATCAACAATTCTATCAGAGAATATCGAGCTCATGGAAGAGCAGATGGACCTGAATTATCAAGAGCGATGTTCTTAACAATGTATGGAGGTCTGTTTTTTCTTGGCATATTTATAGGGTTATTATTTATTATGGCAACGGTTCTTATTATATACTATAAGCAAATTGCTGAAGGATATGATGATAAAGAAAGATTTGATATAATGCAAAAGGTTGGAATGAGTAACTTTGAAATAAAGAAGGCAATAAAAAGCCAAGTGCTAACAGTGTTTTTTCTGCCACTAATTACCTCTATTATACACATTGGGTTTGCATTTAAAGTAATAACAAAACTTCTATTAATATTTGGCATGACTAATGTAGCATTATTCGCTATGTGTACAATTGCTACAATTGTAGTGTTTGCAATATTTTATCTGATGGTGTATTTTTTCACGGCAAGAACTTATTATCATATAGTTAGCTAAATTGTATTACTTTTTAGTGATATTTAAAAAACGTGGTTTATAAATCAAATATTTTAACAATATAGCATAGGGCAGAATAAAACCAACAAAGGCCTGTATCATGGATACTGCTTTTGCAAAGCCTAAGGGAGTCATATCACCGTATCCGACAGCAAACAATGTTATATAACTGAAATACAGTGAACGGCTTATTAAATCTATAAATTGCTCTTGATGAGCGGCAGTGGAATAATGGTCAACAATGTAACCAAGTCCTGATAATGTCAATGCTATATAAACAATTGAAAAGCAGACAGCAATAAAGAAATACAAATTAAATAATATAATAATATTGTATAAGATAACATATTTGCGATTCACAGAATTACCCCCGATTTAGTAAATTATATGTTGAATTAAAATTTATAGCATTTTAATTTTTGATGATGTATAATTTCTATAGACTTAAGGGGGTTTTATTATGACAAAGCAATTAAAAGCTGATTTGATGTTATTATTAGTTACGTTGTGCTGGGGAGTATCATATTTATTGGTAGATATAAGTTTAGTCGATATGGGTTCTTTTACTTTAAATGCAAATAGATTTTTGATAGCTTTCGCAGCTGCAGCAGTTTTATCTTTTAAAAAACTAAAAAATGTTTCTAAGGAAACACTAAAATACAGTTTTATATTAGGGGTGCTGTTAGTTTTTGTTTATATAGGTGCTACATTTGGTATTCAATATACAACATTGTCAAATACAGGATTTTTGTGTGGCTTATCAGTTGTTTTTACCCCTGTTTTATCAAGCATAGTTTATAGAAAAACACCTGATAAAAAACTTACATTGGTTATAATAATGAGCGTAACCGGTATTGCTTTGTTAACACTAAAAGATAATTTTTCTATTAATTATGATAATTTATTAGGCGATTTGCTATCAATTATGTGTGCTTTCGTTTATGCAATTGATTTGTTAATAACAGAGAAGGCAGTTCAAAAGGAAGAGGTAAATCCATATCAATTAGGTGTTTTTCAATTAGGTGTTACAGGAGTTCTAAATTTGATTCTTGCTTATATTTTTGAGAAACCGCATTTTCCAACAGCACCGAACATTTGGGCTTCGGTATTATTCTTGTCAATAGTTTGTACTGGAGTTGCATTCATAGTACAAGCAATAGCTCAGCAGTATACAAGTGCTTCTCATGTAGGTGTTATATTTTCACTTGAAACTGTATTTGCTGGCATTGTAGCATATGTTTTTGCTAATGAAGTACTTACAGTAAAGTCGTATATAGGTGCAGGTTTAATGATACTAAGTTTATTTATTATGGAAATAAACCATAAGGATTTAATAAGAAATTTGAAAGCAGCTAAACACAAAGTATAGCTGCTCGTTACTTTCATACGTTATCCCATTGATTATAAGCTTCTGAAAGCTCCATCAGCGCATTAGCTTTATCTTTAGCTAAAATAGCTCCACGTAACCTTGCAATACTTCTGTTAAAATTGTTTATCTCATCCCTTTCAGCACTGAATTGAACTCTTTTAACTACTGTTATCCATGCTTTATCTAAAATCTGCAGTTTATTATATGCATCATCCCAATTATTGCTTTTTACATCGTCCATAATAAGCTCAATTGATTTTACGACATTATCATTTTCATTGAAAGAATGCTTTAAATAATTATCACTCAACATAATTACTATAAAAACTATGACAGTAACTATTGGTACTGCTCTAACTAAAAATTGTCTCATGTATATTCTCCTTAATAAGGTCCTTTATAATCGCCTACGTCTATTATTTTTTTTATATGATCTTTATATTTATCTACATATAAAGAACCTCCGGGATTTAAAGTAGCAAGGAAAACCTCTGATGCATCTTTTATATCAAATGATTTTAATTGATTCATCAACCACTTTTTATCTTTGTTAAGCTGCTTTAAGTTTTCTTCAATTAAAACACCATCATATATGAGCTCTGTGCTTATTCCGGATTTCTTTTTGTTAATATTCAAATCACCACATGTTACATTTAAATACTGAGTTTTCTTTAGTACAGATAGTTGCCCATTAGATTCAATTATTGCAAATTCGACCTCATTCAAGTCAAAAACATCCTTATTTCTTAATTGCTCCATGATATCAGAGACGTTATATTTCATTTTTCTTAGTGCGTTTTCCATTATTTTTCCGTTCATAATAACAATTGTAGGCTCGCCTTCGATGTATTTAGCTGCATATCTCCATTTAAGTGTAATATATTCCATTATAAAACCTAATAATGCCCAACTTAGCAACCCAACCCAATGTGGCCAAGCTCTGCTTGATAAATCTACAGTTAACTCCGCAGCAATTGAACCGATGGTAATTCCAAGAGTATAATCAAAAAAGGTCAATTGACTTATTTGCTGTTTGCCTAATATTCTAGCAAAAATAAGTAATGAAAAAAATGATATTATTGCCCTTACTACAACTACTAAACCTTCATTCAATTATATTTCCTCCATTTACGAATTGGTTATATTATTTGACAAACAGCTAATATTATTCTATTTTCTATCTCTAAACTCCATTATGTTTAGCATGTCATCTACAGAACCGTTCTCATAAAAAATTTCATTACGTATTCCTCCAAATTAATATTTGATGTATATTAAGCAATAATTTTATTTATGTTATGGTTTATATATTACTTTGATATAAATATATTATCATTTGTTAATCAATGCACAATGAATTTTATACAATTAATTGTAGTGTTTTTAATTATAAAATTATTTTCTCATCATTTTACAAATGTTAACAAAAGTTAAAATATAATTACTTTGTTTAAATTCCAACGTTTTGCAGAACCTAATATCAAATTATACTTGAACAATAATAAGACAAGCAGTATAATTAAGGCATGTAATAGTTTTATCCTATTGCATAAAATTAATATTAGGAGATTGAATATGTCAGAAAACAAACAAATTTCAAGAAAGGATTTTCTTAAGGGAATGGGCTACACAGCAGCAAGTGTAGCAGTGGTAGGTTCACTAAGTGGACTTTTGACAGGATGTTCTCAACCAGCACCAGCAGCTAACGTAGATACATCACAAGCGCCTCAACATCCATTTCCATACAAGAAAATCGATCCTGCCAAAGCAGAAGCAGCAGCTTACAAAGGTTATAAAGAAAAGGGTGGCTGAGGCAGCGGTGTTGCCGAAGGGTTCTTCGGCGTGTTAGCAGAAGAAGTTGGTTATCCATTTAACCAATATCCTACAGCTGCATTTGTAAATCACGGTGGTGGATATCAACAAGCAGCATTATGTGGTTCAGTAGGAGTTGCAGCATTATGCATAGGAACAGTTTGCGATCCTGATACTGCAAAAAAAGTATTAGTAGAATTAGAAAATTGGTATAGAGGAGCAGAGCTTCCTATGTATCAACCAGATATTGCATTAGATACAACTGTTGCTGATTCAATTTTATGTTCAGATTCTGTTGGTAAGTTTATGGAAAAGACAGGATATGCAATGGGAAGTGATGAAAGAAAAACACGTTGTGCAGGTGTTGCAGCAGATGTTACTAAAAAAATGGTAGAACTTTTAAATGCTACATTAGCATAAATATAAACGGGGAGCAATCCTCGTTTATTTAGTAATAAGTTGTTGTTAAATTTATAATAAACGGAGGTAAAGTATGTTTGGAAGAATTGGTCCTATGGAGCTAATATTAATTTTAGCCATTGCATTGATTATCTTTGGTCCTGCTAAACTACCTGAAATAGGTAAGTCATTAGGTGATGCTTTTGGAAACTTTAAGAAGCATGCAAATAAGGTATCAGAAGATATCAAAGTAGATTTAAATGAAGATGAAGAAAACAAAGGTTGAATATTAAAAAAATACTTAAATATATATTTAAGTATTTTTTTAATATTCAATTAATGTTGTAATTCATATAGAATAATAAAATATGAATATTTAAGGGGGAGTATATTTGACAGAAAAGAAATAAAAGTGGCAATGCCATTTAGACATTGCCACTTTTATTTTATTGAACTTGATACATGCCTTTACTTTCCATATATTTATATATAGCCTCGCCATGTTGTTGTTCTTCTTTTTGAATATGGTTCAAAATGTTTCGAACTTGAGGGTCTCTAAATTCAAAAATAGCAGTATTGTATGCTCCGGATACATATTTTTCAGTCATTAACATATCTGTACACAGATCTTTATCGGATGTATTGTATCCTGTAGATTGGCCTTGTGGCATAAATGCTGTTTGAGATTGCGTTTGTGTTGAGCTTTGCATTGACATTTGAGAACCACCCATTTGAGAACCACTGTTTCCGCTTTGACCACTACTTCCACTTTGACCACTACTTCCACTTTGACCACCGCTTGATTGTTGCATTTGCGGCATTTGTCCTTTTAACAGCTGATCGATGGTATTATAATGCTGTTGTTCGATTTGACCATTCTGTTTAAAAATGTTTTTAAGCTCTTGACATGATGCTAAGCTTGCATAATTAGAATACTTTTGAATACATATTTTTTCATGATTCTTTTGATCTTCTAAAAGAGTTCTTTCTTTATTAGTAAAATTCATATGAACACCTCCGATATTATTATTTTCAAATTACTCAAATATATCCTGATAAATTAATTTTATATTTTTTACAAAATTATTTTTATAAATTTTGAACATACCCCCAAAACAAAATGTAATATATCGAAACATATTATGTATCGCAGAAGAACAAGGATACGACATAATATAATAAATGGAGGGTAATTTTATGAGGAACAAACACATTATTAGAATTTTGGCTTTGGTAATTGCATTTAGCATGATTTTTACAACAGTAGTATTTGCAACGCCAAAACATAACAAAATTGATAAGAAAGTCAAGAATTATGAGGGTGCGTTAAAATCCTTAATACAAAAAGAAATAGTAAAAGGATACGGTAATGGTGATTATGGATTAAGTGGCAATGTAAAACGTGGTGATGTAATAGTTATGATTGTAAGAATGTTAGATCGATATGGAGTAATTGATGCAGACGATTATAATGTTGAAAAATTAAGTAAGAACTATTTAAAGATTTTTGAGGATGTTGATTATAAAGATTATTTTTATGGTCATATTAGCATAGCTAAGAAGTTAGGAATTGCTAAAGGTGATGGGAAATATTTTAAGCCTAATACACCTGTGACAAATCAAGAAGCAATTTGGCTAATAGAACGCGCAGGTGATATCCTTGATATTGAATTTAATTCTGAAAAGATTGACGAATTAGAAGAAATTTACAAAGGAGATTTAAATGATTTTGCTAAAAGACGTGATGTGTTTTGGATGTTATTTTTAATCCTAAGTGATTTAGAAGTCGAGGAAGATGAAGATTATAATATGGATGACATAGCATTTAAAATGTTTGATGATGAAATATTTAATTTCACTGATAAAATGTTTGAAAGAGCATTAAGTGATGATATAGAATATATTAAATTTACATCATTACCTGATGAAGATGATGGAGTATTATATTATAACTATAGCGAAAACAGCAGAAGAAACACTCTAATATCAGAAAGTGAAAAATACTATATTACAGATGATGATTTAGATGATGAATTAAGAATCTCTAAAATTTCATTTAAACCAAAACATGGTTTTGATGGAAAAGTGAACATCAAATATAAGGCATATTATGATGATAAAGTATATAACGGTATAATTATTATATCTGTACAAAAAGGTGAAGAACTTAAGGACATAAAATATAAAGTTAAAGAAAACAATAATTTAAAGTTCGATTATAAAAATTTTGAAAGTAATATTGATGAAGTAACTTTTACCTTGTTAGATTCAAAAGTTGGCACTCTATATTTTGATAACAATAAGGATGGAAAACTTTCAGAAGATGAGAAGATAGTAAAGAATGAAGAAATTTCCCGTTCAGATTTGAGATATGTTTATTTTGTGCCATATCAGGATTATACAGGAGAAGTAACAATTAACTATGTAGCATATGATGGAACTAAGGATTATGATGGTAAAGTTATAGTTACTATTGAGTCAGTTCAAGAAATAAAAACAATTTTGCTTGAAAAGAGATTGCGTGATGAATCTATTGTAATTGACTTTGTAGAAGAGTTATATGAATCTATTGGTAGAGAAATATACAATAAAATAGATTATGTAAAATTTACTTTGCCTAGCAAGGGGCAATTATTGATAAAATATGAAGATAATGATTACAAAGCTGTATCAAAGGGCTTAAAATACAATATTGATGAAATTGAAGATATAAAATATATTTTTGAAGAAAGAGGTACAGTGGATATAAGTTATACTGCTTTTGATGAGGATACTACTATTAAAGATAAAGCTTATGATGGTTTAATTAAAATAGTGATAAATAGATAAATTATAGAAAAAAATAAGAAGTCCTCCGTCTTGGACCTCTTATTTTTTATATTATATTATGAAGTAAGTTGTTGTTATTTTGCGTCTTCTTTTTCTTTAGCAAAGAATTCTTTTGTAAGCTTGAATACTGTTCCGCTTAATGCAACAACACCTATTAAGTTAGGAATTGCCATTAATCCGTTCATTGTATCAGCTAAGTCCCAAACAAATTCAAGACCACCGATAGCACCAATTACTACAAAAGGTACCCATAAAATTCTATAAATCATGTTAACTTTAGGTCCGAATAAGTATTCAGCACATCTTTCACCATAGTATTCCCATCCAACTATAGTTGAGAATGCAAACAATACGATACCGATTGCAACTATATATCCGCCACCTGGTAAAGATGTGTTAAATGCTTCTGTTGTAAGTGCCGCACCTGACAAACCACTTTCCCAAACACCAGATGTAACTATTGCTAATGCTGTTATAGAGCAAATAACTAATGTATCTGCAAATACTTCGAATACTCACCAAAGTCCTTGACGAACTGGATGATCTGTAGTTGCTGCAGCATGAGCTATAGGAGCAGAACCTAAACCAGCTTCGTTTGTAAATACTCCACGAGCAACCCCGTATCTAAGAGCTTTAGCTAATGTAGCACCAGCAAATCCACCAACTGCTGCTTTACCTGTGAATGCGCTTGATACTATTAATCCAAGAGCTGCAGGAATTTTAGCTGCGTTCATTAATATTATTGCTAATCCACCGATGATATAAATAGCTGCCATGAAAGGAACTAATTTTTCAGTGAAAGCACCGATTCTTTTTATACCACCAACTATTACTAATGCAGTTATTACAGCTAATACTACACCAGTAATCCAAGGATTAAGACCAAATGATGATTGTAATGCAGCTGCAACAGAGTTTGATTGAACCATGTTACCAATACCAAATGCTGCAAAAGCACCAAATACAGCAAATAATATTGCAAGCCATTTCCATCCTAACCCATTAGTTATATAGTACATTGGACCACCTACGAAACGTCCATCTTCAGTTTTTTCTCTGAAGTTAACTGCAAGAACAACTTCCGCATACTTTGTAGTCATACCAAGTACTGCTGCAAACCACATCCAGAATACTGCTCCAGGTCCTCCAAGAGCGATTGCTGTACCAACACCAGCAATGTTACCAGTTCCAACTGTAGCTGCAAGAGCTGTAGCAACCGCTTGGAATGCTGTTACTTCGCCTTCACCCTTGTCATCTTTAGCAAACATTTTAAGAAGAGTGTTTTTTAGGATATATCCTAATTTAGTTATTGAGAAGAATCCTGTCTTAAATGATAATAATAGTCCAGTTCCGATTACTAAAAATAGTATTGGGGGTCCCCATACAATACCATTAATAGTGCTGTTGAGTTTCATAATTGCTTCCATTTAAATCCTCCTTTAAAAAATAAGTTATTATTTCAAAAAAATACGCTATAACGTATAAAAAATGTTATTACGATGTATAACGTTTTCTCATTATAGCATTACGAAAACGTTTTGACAATATGCTAATAATGAAGAATTTTTAATAATTTAAAGAAAAAATTAACAATTATGAAATAACAAAAAAGGTATGCATTTAATGCACACCTTTTATTATGATTTACTATTGTTTAGTTTGTTTTTTCTTTAGAGAAGAATTCTTTAGTTAATTTAAATACGGTTCCACTTAATAATATAACACCTATTAAGTTTGGTATTGCCATTAAACCATTTAATGTATCAGCTAAGTCCCAAACAAACTCAAGACCACCGATAGCACCTATTACTACAAATGGTACCCATAAAATTCTGTAAATCATATTGGCTTTTGGTCCGAATAAGTACTCTGCACATCTTTCACCATAATATTCCCATCCAACTATAGTTGAGAATGCAAATAATATGATACCAATTGAAACTATATATCCACCACCTGGTATTGAAGCATCAAATGCAGCTGTTGTAAGTGCGGCACCTGACAATCCGCCTTCCCAAACACCTGAAGTAACTATTGCTAAAGCAGTAATTGTACAAATAACTAAAGTATCAGCAAATACTTCGAAAACAGCCCATAATCCTTGACGAACAGGGTGATCAGTTGTTGCTGCGGCGTGCGCTATTGGAGAACTACCTAAACCGGCTTCGTTAGTGAATACTCCACGAGCAACACCGAATCTGATTGCTTGCATCAATGTAGCACCTGCAAATCCACCTATAGCAGCATGACCTGTGAAAGCACTTGAGAATATTAATCCAATAGCTGCAGGTATTTTAGCAGCGTTCATTAACACTATTGCTAATCCACCTATAATATATATAGCTGCCATTGCAGGTACTAATTTTTCAGTAAAGGCACCAATTCTTTTAATTCCGCCTACTATAACCAATGCAGTAATTACTGCTAATACTACGCCTGTCATCCATGGATTAACGCCAAATGATGTTTCTAATGCAGCTGCAACAGAGTTTGATTGAACCATGTTACCAATACCAAATGCTGCTAATGCACCAAATATAGCAAATAATACTGCAAGCCATTTCATGTTAAGACCTTTAGTAATATAGTACATTGGTCCACCTACGAAACGACCGTCTTCTGTTTTTTCTCTAAAGTTAACTGCAAGAACAACTTCTGCAAATTTAGTAGTCATACCAAATATTGCTGCTAACCACATCCAGAATATTGCTCCAGGTCCACCAAGAGCTATTGCTGTTGCAACACCGGCGATGTTACCTGTTCCAACTGTTGCTGCAAGTGCTGTAGCAACTGCTTGGAATGCTGTTACTTCTCCTTCTCCTTGAGTGGATTTGTCAAACATTTTTGCTAAAGTGTTTTTTAGGATATATCCTAATTTAGTAATTGAGAAAAATCCTGTTTTAATTGATAAAAATAGTCCAGTTCCTACTATTAATATAAGTATCGGTGGTCCCCATACGATACCATTAATAAAACCGTTTAATGCCATAATTTGTTCCATTATGTTCCTCCTTATAATAAAAAAATAATTTCTCTATGCGCTATAACGCATTAAATATGTTATTACGATATACAACGCTTTCTCATTATAGCACTATGAAAATATCGTTTACAACGCATTATAGTGAAGAAAAGTTAACAAATATCCGTTATAACGTAACGTTTTGAAACATTTAATTTTGAATGAATGGTACACTCTTCAAATAGAGTGCTCTCATTTTTAAATGTTACAGATATTTAAGTCAAAGTGAATTTTATAACAAATACAAAAACTTACAACACTTATTTTGCACTTTTGCAAGCTCTTACTACAAATTATTTGATTAAACAATAAATCTTTGAAACTTGCGCACATTTTGTCGAAAAGCAAAATTATATATCTTTTATATTTGAAGTAAATTGTATTTATTTTACAGACATTATATTTTAAACAAAAACAAACAAAATAATACTACAAAAAAATGTAAAAAGTTTGTTAACTGTTCTACTATTACAAAAAAATAAAAAAATATTTAATTATTATGTCAAAATATAATAGCTTTATTCTTCTTTTGGATTTTTATATTATATTTTATATAGAGTAATAAATTATTAATCAAAAATAATGC